>JBLRXE010000293.1:0-3665 GCA_047920895.1 Roseovarius sp. | reverse complement strand
AAGCTGATGCAGGCCGATACCTGGGATCAGCCGCTCCTGACAGAGCTTTGCACCGCCATGGCCGATGCCAGCATCTGCGGTCTGGGTCAGGCCGCCCCCAATCCCATCCGCCTGACGATGAAGCATTTCGCCGACGAAATCTGAGCCAAGCACAGGCTTCCATCTCCCTTCGATCCGCATTAGGTCAGAACTGACACGCGGATCGGAGGGCGCATGGCGTTTTTTTCGAAACTCAAGGAACGGCTGTTCAAATCATCTTCCAGGCTCGAAGAGGGGCTGGAGGCGATTATCGAGGAAGGACGCGCGCAAGAGAGCACGCCGACTGTCCCGTGCCCTCCCCCAGAGGTGCCCGCGCCCACTCCGCAAGAGGCCCCCGTCGCCCCGGCACCGCAAGAGGTGCCACAGCCCCCGTCCGAGGACACAGCCCCGCCATCGCCCCCTGAACTGCCGCAGGACCAGCCCGCCGTCGCCCCGCGCAGCGGCCTGTTCGACCGCCTGCTGGGCCGCACCGCACCCGAGGCGGCACCGCGCCGCGTGCTTGACGATGCCATGCTCGAAAGCCTCGAGGAATTGCTGATCGGCGCGGATATGGGCGTGGACACGGCGCTGCGCGTCACCGCCAACATGGCCGATGGGCGCATGGGCAAACGCCTCTCGACACAGGAAATCAAGGAACTGCTGGCGCAGGAAATCGCCCGCATCATGGAACCCGTGGCGCGCCCGATGCCGATCTATGCCAAACGCCCGCAGGTGGTGTTGGTGGTCGGCGTCAATGGCTCTGGCAAGACCACCACCATCGGCAAGCTCGCGGCGCAGTTCAAGGCGGCGGGCAAATCCGTGGTGATCGCGGCGGGCGATACCTTCCGTGCGGCGGCCGTGGAACAGTTGCAGGTCTGGGGCGACCGCGCTGGCGTGCCGGTGATGACCGCCCCCGAAGGCGCGGACCCCGCCAGCCTCGCCTTTGACGCCATGATCCGCGCCGAGGCCGAGGGCGCGGACCTCTTGATGATCGACACCGCCGGACGCTTGCAGAACCGCGCCGATCTGATGGAGGAACTGGCCAAGATCGTGCGCGTCATCCGCAAGAAAGACCCCTCTGCGCCGCACAACACCCTCCTCGTGCTCGACGCCACCACCGGGCAGAACGCGCTGAGCCAGGTCGCGACCTTCCAGAAACTCGCCGATGTCTCGGGCCTGATCATGACCAAGCTCGATGGCACCGCGCGCGGTGGCGTGCTGGTGGCGCTGGCGGATAAATTCGGCCTGCCGATCCATGCCATCGGCGTGGGCGAACAGATCGACGATCTGGCACCTTTTGACCCTCAGGATTTCGCCGCCGCCCTCACCGGGCTTGCGGGGAAATGACCCGTTCCGCCTTTCATCTGGCGTCAAATACCTCGGGGGGGTTGGGGGGCTGGCCCCCCAATGCCATGCCCTCCGAGTGAGTGCCTGGCTGATTTCTCTTGAAGGCACCGAGGCGGGGCACCAACTCGCCATGGCCCTCGCGCTTCTGGCGGCTCTCCTGCACGCGGTCTTTGGCGCGCTGCAAAAGGGGCGGCACGATCCCTGGCTCAGCCGCGGCGCGATAGATGCCAGCTATGCCGCCATGGCCGCGCCCTTTGCCCTTTTTGTCGTGCCCTGGCCCGAGGCGCATATGTGGCCGATCTTTGCGGGCGCGGTGGTGATCCATATCGGCTACAAGGTGTTGCAGGCGATGGCCTATACACGCGGCGCCTATACGGTCGTTTACCCCGTGGTGCGGGGCACCGGGCCGCTCTTCACCGTGATCGGTGCCTATGCGATTTTCGGAGAGCTGTTTACCCCGGTGCAGTGGCTGGGCGTCGCGGTGCTTCTCTGTGGTATCTACGGGCTGGCGGTCTATAACCTGCGCACGCTCACGCTCAACCGCGATACCATGCCGCTGGCGCTGGGTCTGGCGGTGGCGACGGGGCTTTTTGTGGCGCTCTATACCACCTATGACGCCTACGGTATTCGCGCGGCGGCTGATCCTTTTACATTCCTTGCTTGGTTCTTTTTCCTCGACGGGCTGACAATCCCGCCCTTCGCCTATCTGCGCTGGCGCAATATGCCAGAGCGGCACGCGGTAGGTCCCCTGTTGCTGCGCGGGGTCACGGGTGGGGTGGTGGCGTTCTTTTCCTTCGGGTCGATCATGCTGGCCACGCGCCTTGACAAGGTGGGCGAGGCGGCGGTGCTGCGCGAGACCTCGACCGTCTTTGCCGCCCTGATTGGCTGGCTTGTGCTCAAGGAAACGGTGGGGCCGCGACGTATTGCGCTCATGGCCTTGATCGCGGCGGGGGCGGTCATAGTTGAATTTGGCGGTTGAATGCGCCACAAGCGGCGCAACGGATAAGGGAACCTGACGACATGACTGACACGCAGCCGCCCAAATGGGCCAAGCCGGTTCTGGAATTCGGCCCCGTTCTGGCCTTCTTCGCCGCCTATCTCTGGCTCAAGGACCGGGTTTTTACCATCGGCGGCACCGATTATGAGGGCTTTATCGTCGTCACCGCCGGGTTCATCCCGGTGTTTTTGATCTCGATGGGTCTCTTGTGGCGCCTCACCGGCCATCTGAGCCGGATGCAGGTGGTCACGGCGGTGCTGATCGTGGTGTTTGGCGGGCTCAGCGTCTGGTTCAACGATCCGCGCTTCTTCAAGATGAAGCCGACAATGATCTACCTGCTGTTTGGCGGGGTGCTGGGATATGGCCTGCTGCGCGGGCGTTCTTATCTGCAATATGTGATGGACGGGGTGATCCCGTTGACCGATGCGGGTTGGATGACCCTGACCCGGCGGCTGATGCTGTTCTTTTTCGGTCTGGCCGTGCTCAATGAGGTGATCTGGCGCACGCAGACCGAGGAAATGTGGGTCTATTTCAAGACCTTTGGCCTGACAGCGGCGATTTTTCTCTTTTTCATGGCCCAGAGTGCGCTGTTTCGCGATCACTCGTCCGAGGAAAAGCAAGACACGGACGCCTGACAGGGTGGGCCAAGACTCCCGCCCGACAGTCGATCAGGCGTAAAACAGGTCTTTGAAGACATGATAAGCGATGTCCTCGCGGCGCAGCCCCATGCGGGCCAGTTCCGCGTCGGATTTCGCTTCCAGCGCTTCGATCCGATTGCGACGTGCCGTTACGGCCGCTTGCGCCTCCAGCCCGCGCACCAGTGCCGCGACAAAGCGTTTCCAGCCCTCGCGCAGAGGGGATGCAGAAACATTGGTTGTGATATTCGCCATTGGAAACCTCACTTCAAGTGGTTTGGTTCCCTCCCTGTCCAGAATATAGGTCAGCGGGGTTGACGTGACCACCGATGAAAAGGAATGGCCGGGTTGCAGGCGCTGCATCCCGGCCTTTTGCTTACTCGCCCTTGGCCTTGGGCGTGTTCACGGGCATGGCCGGCGGCGGCGACGGCTGGCGCTTGGGCGCGCCGGTCTCGACCGGGATCACGCGCGCGGTGGGCTGTGCCAGGCTCACCGGGGTCGCGACCGGCTGCGGTGCGGATTTGACCTCGGCCACCGGCGCGGGCTGGGTGCCCGGCAAGGTGCGTTTCGATGATGTGGACGTGGACGCCTTCGATCTTTTTGTGGGTATGGACGGTGTGGCCTGGCAAAAGGACGAACTGACCCTCATTCCTTCAGCCGGTTTGAGG
>JBLRXE010000292.1:0-3695 GCA_047920895.1 Roseovarius sp. | reverse complement strand
TGTGGGTGGGGCACCCCGGACGTCGGACGCCATGCGGCGGAGGTGGACCGACGGACGACGGTCGTCGAAGGGGGGATCTCGCGATGTGGACTGGCGCGGGGCCGACATCGGAGATCGAGGTACGTGTTGAAGGGCGGGCAACGGATGCTCCAGGACGGTACAGCCAGCCTGAAGAGCCGGGGGCTGAAGCCGGGGCAATGGCTCCGCGAAGGTTGCATCACCGACCACGTTTGATTTCATCGAGTGCCATGCCCGTGATCGGCGGCCAAGAGAACAGAAGATCTTCTGTTTCAGTGCGGGTGTGCTACTGAAAGGCTCAACGTGTGAGGGAGTCTGCGACCGAATGGAGGCATAACGCGCGCCGTTATGCGGTGACACTGAGCAAGCGTAGCGCGTCGAAGGGGAACGAAACGTTGAGCCGGTGGCCGTGCGGCCTTCGTTGAAGGGCAACAGGGCAACGAAGGATGCACGGACATTCCTGCCCGCTACCGCGCGGCCCGGAACGGTTCATGGCTGGGGGCGGACTCCGCATTACCGATCACGTTTGATTCTATGATGAGCGGAGCCGCAAAGTAAATCAATATGCGGGAGCATTCCTTTCGGGGCATGACACAATAGGGGCGGAATGCAGGGTAACTGCCGCGAGAGCGGCCGGGCGTAAAGCAACCAGGGTGACAACTTGTTGGCGACCTGGTTGCCGGGGTGCCGCGGGGACGCGGCGCGGGGATTATTCCTCGGTTACGGATATCGTTAAAGATGGGGATGACACCGTCTTGGTTTTCGTGCCGCCGTCACGTATCCAAACCTTCTTGCTCACAGTAAGATCATACTTTCCTGCTAACGTCATATCGAAAATCCTGCTGAGATTAAAAGAACTCTCATACTCTTCGCTTGGCTTCAATTCTCGTGCGCTTTTTGATCCCAGAGCCCCTGAGAAGAGGACTCTTTGACCAAAAAGAGTCAACGGTGCCTTCTTCCCATCGGGCAACTTAAGCTCGATATCAAAAGTACGGAAAGGGGTAGCCTGTCTAATCCTAACTGTATCCTCGGAAACATTCTTCAGTCTGACCCGAACGCTTATCTTGTCGCCAATTCTGTATGTATCATTTTGCGTTTCCACGCTCAGGGTGTATCCTTCCACCGTATCGCTTTTTCTAGTGATCATTTTGTCCTCGGAAGCGGAGAGATCAAGGCACATCAAGCATGAACATAGAAAGACGCAAGCTCCAGTCTCCATCCACCTGCTTGCTAATATTCTCATAACTCACCTCATTAATTCAATTGTCTGGAACAAAACCGACATTCCCAAAATTATCATCCCATTCTGGAAAGACTGTGCTGTCGCTGCTCCCGGGGTTCTGGGATGATGCTGCACCGGGATCAAGCGACCATACATCTGTCTGAAGGTTCTTGGTAGCCGATCCACTCCAGTGCCATTGAAGGAGTCGCAATGTGACCCAGATGCTGTTTGCAGTATTCGGTTTGTACATCAAGAACAACTTGAATTGATCATTACGACTGAACTTCTCGAGTTCCTTGTTGAACATCTGCTGAATTTGAGCATCTAAGGTCTCCAGCTCAGCACTCGGAACATCCGCCCTCTCGTGGTTTATTGTGTCGCTGTTTCCGATATTGGTTTCGCCGTTCTGACGGACATTGCCATTCTCGTCTGGATCCAAAATGTACTTCCCTGCCGGTGTGCTTTTCCGTTTGGATCCATCATCGAGCGTCATGCGCATATCGGTATTGATAAGCTGAACAAAAGCGATCTTACCCGCACCGTTTGCCGGTGTGGTCACGTTCGCCTTCCATGTGATACCGGCAGACGCAGTGCTTCCGAAAATCAGTTCTTGCCCAAAGCCTTCATCTCGCACACCAACAGGGGGTTGCTCGGCCGTCGTCTGAGAAGTCAGTGTGGACATTGGCCGCTTTACATTGAAGGTGGCCTTTCCTTCGCATGTCGTTCCACCCACAACCACCGTGTACTTAACCTCTCTGGCATCAGCGCCGTCTATCCAGTGATACGAGATGTTGTCCTGCTGCAAATCCGTTTGGGCCAAGTCCGTCTTCGCCCCATTCGCGACGGTTTGCGAATACGTTTTTACCGTGGTAGCAGGAATAGTCCACTGCTTACTGGCTATCGTAAGACCGCCCGAATTGACTTCTCCGGTAAGATTGATCTTCTCGCCGACCATCACGTCGGTGGTCGTGTCGGTAATGACATTGCCGTCTCGTTTGATGTCTACAGAAGAGAGGACGGTCACCCGGGCAATGTCGATGAGGTTGGGTGAGTCGACGCGGGTGCCTTTGACCAAGTACTCGCCGGGTTCGGTTGGCGTGAAGGTGATGGTCTCCGTGTTGGATCCGCTGAACTCTTGGGGCCCGGCAACCTGCCAGTTGCTCATCACCGGCTCGCCCTCTTCATTCACCGCCCTCAAGACGACTTCCTGGCCCACACAGGCAATGCTATAGGACGGCAGCACGAAGTACTCGCTGTCGGTCCGGGCCTCGATCACGAAGGCGGGCGCGCCCCCTCGGCCGCCCTGAGGTTTCTGCGGCAGCATCAGGCCGCTGAAAGCGACCTGGAAATGCCGCTCGGGACTGTCCTCCGTAACCCCCGTCGAAATCCAGTACCCGGTTTCGGTCGAAAAGTCCTTCGGAACCCACGGCGGATAGGAGGGCCGCTGCGTCTTGTCGATGTGCTCCCAATCAGTCTCGGCCACAGCCGTCATGCGCCAACACCACTCCGCCGTGCCGGGCGCCGAGAAGGTCACGTTCTTAACATCCCCGCCCTTTACACGCTCCGTTCGATGCGTTCCCTGCGCGGCTGCCCGTTCATGAGACATGCCCCACAGCGCACATGCCGCCAGTAATCCGATCAACACCCTCGCCCCGATCCCCTTCATCAGCGGTCCCCTCTCGTGCGTCCTGGCCGGTTTCCGCCGTATAGTCGCCGGTGTTCGTGGATGTACTCCACCTCGTCCTCCAACAGCCGCGTCCACGTGCTGTCGGGAAAGTCCCGCCGGAAGGCCTCGATGGCGGGGAGATATTGCTCGAGATTGCTGGGCGCGACAGCGGCCATGAGCGGACGGAAGCGTGCCTCGGCGGCATGGCGGCTGCGCGGATAGTCCCGCACCACCCGCTCGAACGCGGCCCGCCCCGCCGCACTCGTGCTCGGCGTGGCATAGCCGATCATGAATGCGACATACGCCGAGGCGGGATTGCGCGGGAATCGGTCCAGCACAGCCTCCCCCGTTTCTCGCGCCCGGGCCATCAGCGCATCCTGCCGATCCCGCTCGTGCCGCATCGCCTCTCCGTAGTACCGCAGCATCAACCCCAACCCCGCGCGGGCGGCGATGACGCCGTCGTTGCGGGCGTCGGCGGCGCGATGAAGGCGGCGGTAGAGCGATTCGGCTTCGTCGAAGCGCTCGCGCATGTGGCAGAAGTCCGCCCACCAGATCGCGGGTCGCACCCGCTCCGCGATGCGGGCGTTTTCTTCGTCCTCCCCCACGAAATACCGGTTCTTCGCCGCGCCTTCCAGCCGCCGCAGCGTGTTGAAGTAGCGTTGCTGCTGGGCGCGGGCAAGGAGCGGGTCATGTTCGGCGACGTTCCGCCAGTGCGCGAGTGCGGCGTCCCAGTTGCCGGCGAGGGCGTCGAGGAAGCCGAGGCGGTAGCGGAGTTCGGCCTGCAGCCGG
>JBLRXE010000291.1:0-3721 GCA_047920895.1 Roseovarius sp. | reverse complement strand
GTCCCAGCGCAGGCGTTCAAACCGCAGCCATTGGCGATGCCCGCAATGCGGACAGGGCACGAAGAACCGGCGCTGGTCACTGGCCTCAAACTCCCGCTCGATGCGCGACAGCCCCCGGATCGTGGGCGTCGAGATCAACAGCGCCTTGCGCCGATGCGCGAAGGTCAGCGAGCGGGCCTCGGCGAGGCTGACCGGATCGCCTTCTTCATCGGCCGAGGCCGGGTAGGCATCGACCTCATCCAGAAACAGATACCGTGCCGGCGTCGAGCGCAGGCCCACGGCCGAGTTGGCCCCCGTCATGATCAGGATGCCGCCTGCGAATTCCTTGGATAACATGGTGTTGCCCGCATCGCGCGAGCGCGCAGGCTTGATCCGCTCGCGCAGCTCCGGGCTTTCCTCGATCAGCGGATCGATCCGCTGGCGCGAATTGCGCTTGGCCAGCTCCACTGTCGGCTGCACTGCCAGCATCGGTCCTGGCGCGTGGTGCATGACAAAGCCGATGAAGCAGTTGCCCGCTTCTGTCGCGCCCACTTGCGCCGCTTTCATGAACACGACCCGCTGCACGGGGCTGGCAGGCGACAGCGCATCCATGATCGCGCGCAGATAGGGCGTCCGTGCTGTCCGGTATTGACCTGGCTCAGCGGCGGCCCGCGACGATAGCTTGCGGTGTTTGTCGGCCCATTGCGACACCGTCAGATCCGGATCGGGCCGCATTCCGCGACGCCAGGTCCGCAGGATGTCCTCCGCACCCTCAAAGCCAAGGTCGAGACCCTCGGTCAGGTCACCGTCGTTCAGGTTGTGATCATGATCACCCTCATTCAAGCGAGACCCTGAGGTCTGCCAGGGCGTCGAGCTGCTCTCGGACATGGGTTTCCAGCACCCTTTGCAGGATTGCAGTTTCGATCGTCACGGGGGTGCCAGATACCTTCTCCATTTCTGCGGATAATTGCGCCGCCATCAGGGCGGCCACGCGGGTGGGCCAGGTGACCCATGTGTCGCGCTCCTGGCGCGCCAGACGAAACACCAGCGTTTCTGCCCGTGCGCGGTCGACCAACACTCCCTTCTTGCGCTGGATCGACAGCTGGCGTTCTTGCGCTTGATACACCGTCAGCGCCGTGCGGGCCTTCAGATAGGAGGTGCTGTCGCCGGGGCCAGAGACGCTGCCTCCCGTGATCCCACTGCCATCACCCCCAGCACCCATCTTACCCCGCGAGCGCATTTGCTGATCTGGATCGGTCATCACTCCGCGGCGCGCATCAGAGGCTGCAGCGTTGATCGACCCGTCCGGCAACAGCACCAACCGCCCGTTCTTGCGCGCCTTTTGCACGGCCCCGCGCGAGAGGCCGGAATGGGCGGCATAGGCGCGTTCAGACAGTCCTTCCATGGTGCTGTGAATATCCTCAACGTATTGGAACTAAATGAGAATAACGATCTTATTCAGTTGATTACACTCCCACATAGAGCGACTCTGGGTGCAGGAAAACGATGCAACCTAGCCCCGGAGACGACGCCATGACCACGAAGACGACCACCCTCGCCAAAGCCCCAAGTGAAGCCCTGCTGCTGGAGATCGCAGCGAAGCATTTCCACACAGTCGAGACGCTGGAAACCCGCAACCGCGACCGCCTCGACTTCCATGATGTCGCCGTCTGGTCCATCCGCGCGGCGCTTGAGGAGGCTTTTGAGGCCGGACGCCGCGCCGCTTAAATCCCCACACGCCCACACCCCACTCCTGAAAGGACACGCACATGGCCATCGCCACCACTTCCGACACGACACGCATCTTTATCGACCGCAGACGCTTCATCCAGGCCATGACCGTGCCCGCGCTGCAGGGCCATTTCAACGACATCAGTTTGAACGCTGAGGTCTTCGAGATGGCGGGCCGGATCGGGATCGACTGCCTGACGATCGAATTGGCCGATGTCGTCCCCCTCCTGCAGCAGCACGGGCTCATCTGAGCCCGCGCAGACACCGCAATAAGGAGACAGCCATGAGTACGCGCGCGCAAATCGCTATCCAGATCGGACCGGATCAATGGGCCCACATTTATTGCCACTTTGATGGCTACCCCTTGCACATGCTTTCCGCGCTGGTGCCGTGGACGCCCGAGGACATCCTCGCGGCCAAGGAAATCCGGCAGGTCCGCGCGGATGCGCTGGACTGTTTTGATCCGCCCCGCGAGCCGCCGATCCTGCCGCGCCCGACCTGCCAGCTCTGCCACCTCTACGTCTGGCGGGACGGGGGATGGATTGAACTCGACCCCGAAGCGCACGCCCCCGAAGGAGCAGCCCAATGACAAATCCCTCCCTGAACTGCCTGTCCGAAGGCCAAGGAGCCACCACCATGACCACGCACCCCATTCTACCCAGCCGCAACGAGGATTACGGGTTTTTCCGGGCCCTGACTGTTTGCCCCCAGCGCGACCGCCGCAGCGCGGACGTCTGGACGCTCGCGTCCCGCCTGATCGCTGCTGCCATCGGCGCCGACAGCGAGGACGAGATGATCGGCATCCGCGATTTCCTCGACAGCCGCATGGGCCGCCACTTCGCCGATGATGTGGTCGGCAACATGACGGGCTGCAACATCGACGTCGAGACTGCGATCGCATCCGCGATCCGCCGCTGGCAGGACTGGCGCATCAGCAGCCGCACAGAACGCGAGGAGGGCATCCCCGCAGGCCTTCCCTACCTGACGGGTTGGGTGCAGCACTTTGCAGTGACGGCCGCGATGGCAGACGCGAACTGAGGCTCGCTCCCATCAACTTCTGGCCTGCCCACGCCCGCGCTCGCGCGGGCCAATGCCGGTAGAAGGGCACGCATCCTGCGCGGCCCGTTTGACCGGAGGCCACCATGCCCAATCTCACCAAAACCCAAAACCTGATCCTGACCACGGGCGCCCAGCGCGCAGACAACATCGCCATGCCGCTGCCCGAAGGGCTGCATGGTGCCGCGGCCAAGAAGGTCGTGACCATGATGATCGACCGCGGCTGGCTCGAAGAGGTTGATGCCAACACCCGCAAAGGCGAACCGCTCTGGCGCGAAACCGGTGATGGTCACGGCACCACACTGGTTGTTACCGACGCGGGGCTACTGGCGGTCGGGATTGAACCGGTGGTCGTCAAAACCATGGCTGCGGTCCGTCAGCATTCAGTGGAAGCACCGGCGCCCAAGACACCGACCCTGCGAACGGGCACGAAACAGGCGCAGATCATCGCGTTGCTGCAGCGGCCCGAGGGCGCGTCGGTCGCCGAAATCGTCGCGGTGACGGGGTGGTTGGCGCATAGTGTTCGCGGCCTGATCTCTGGTGGCCTGAAGAAAAAACTGGGGCTGCCGGTTATCTCTGAAAAGCAAGACGGGCGGGGCACAGTCTACAAACTCGACCTTGCGTGACTGTGGTCCTTATTGCCAGCGATCAAACAGTCTGCGCAGCACGTAACTGCGCAGAAGCGAGGTGATGACGAAGATCGCGCCGATCGCGAGGGTGTTGCCGATGCTGACCACCAGGCCAAACCATGGAAACACCACGATCTGCGTGGTGACAGCCAGCACATAGCCCACCGCCACATTGGTGACGGCTTCGATCAGCGACATGCCGCGCGATTGGGTCACATCACCGGTCCTGTGATCTGAAATTCCTTACGGATGACCTTGGCAGTCTCGGTCGCCTGCAGGTCATTGCGAACGCGTGCTGCAATGCGACCGATATTCACGATGATGCA
>JBLRXE010000290.1:0-3745 GCA_047920895.1 Roseovarius sp. | reverse complement strand
AGTGCCCCCTCCAGCCCATAGGGCGGGTTGACGACGAAGAGGCCGGAGCCGACCATCCGGTGCCCCGCCCGCACCGGGGGGAATTGGACCTCGTGGCGCAGGCCCTCCGGGAAGGTCGCGCCGAGATGGGTCAGCATCCCCTCATGCGCGCCGCTCGTCAGGATCGGATACCAGAGCATCAGGATGCCCACGTTCCATTTGCGGGCGATCTGGGCGAACTGCCTCGGGATGCTCTCATACTCGGTCTTGACCTCATAGCTGGGGTCCGCGAGCAAGAGGCCGCGCCGGGGCGTGGGCGGGCAAATCTCTTGCGCCATCTCGAACCCGTCCTGCTGACGGAGGCTCACATCATACCCCGCCAGATTGCGGCGCAGATGCGCGTGCTCGCCGGGGTGCAATTCGGCCAGATGCAGGCAGTCCATGGCCCGCAGGGACAGGGCCGCGATCAGCGGCGAGCCGGGATAGGCGGTGGGGCCATGCGCCGCGCGGGTCCGGGTCAGGCAGCACAGGTAAGGGTGATCGGCGGCAAATCCCGCCTCGAGCCGCGCCACGCCCTGCGCCGCCTCGCCGGTCTTGAGCGCCGCGGCATCGCCCAGATCATAGCGACCCCGCCCGGCGTGGGTCTCTATATAGCTGAGCGGTTTGTCCTTTTGGCAAAGATACGCCAAGACCCACGCAAGCGCCGCGTGCTTGTGAACATCCGCCGGATTGCCCGCGTGGTAATGGTGCTGATAGCTGAGCATGGCGGTTGGTAGCAGGTCACGCGGCGGCGGAAAAGGGGGGATTGGCGGCGCGGTCGCCCCCCCCCGTCCCGGGCCTGCCCCGGGACCTCCCTCGCACCAACCCAAGAGGCCGGGGCGGCACAGACCTACCCCGCCATCGGCGCAGGCGGGCGCAGCGCGCGGAGCAATTCGCCATAGAGCGCCATACGCTCTTCTTCCGACAAAAACGCCCCGATCTCGACCTCGCGCCCTGCCCCCTTGAGCGTGAGGTAATGCGCCACCGGGCCGCCCGTGTCATGCATGGCAACCTGCGCCCAATAGCGGTTGCAGGTCCATTCCTGCACATCGCCGCGCGGATTGGTGCGCACCAGATGCACCTCTTCGGGCGCGATGGTCAAAACCTCGCTCAGCCGCGCGCTGCGATAGCTGTGTTCCAGCGCCCACCACATCCCCGCCACCGCCAAGAGCAGAAACGGCAACAGCCCCCAGAGCACCGCCGTCCCCAACAGAGGATAGAGCGGCACGGTGATCAGCGTGAAAGTGGCCAGCACAAAGGCGGCAAAGCCCCGGCGCGGCAGCGACCGGTGCGGCCAGAGCGAGAGGGTTACATCTGTATCGGCCTCGGCGCGAGGGGCTGTCCATTCATACGGCATGGGCAGGTTTTAATCCGTCCGTCAGAAATGAAAAGGGTGCGCGGAGGGCCTGTAAGCCGGATTCTGTCCACCCCGGACCGTGATCCGGGGCTGGATGACCATTCCTCTTGGGACGCTGTTACCAACGCCCCTCTAGCTGCCAACCCGGACCGCCGGGCCAAGACGTGCCTGCGGGCGGTATCCCGGACCAAGGTCCGGGACCAGCCCCCGCGCGCGGTCCCTATTTGGCATTGCTCCCGGTGGGGCTTGCCGTGCCGGTCCGGTTGCCCGTCCCGCGGTGGGCTCTTACCCCACCGTTTCACCCTTGCCCAGCCGCGTCGGCAGGGCCGAGCCGGCTGGGCGGTCTGTTCTCTGTGGCGCTTTCCCTCGGGTTACCCCGGCCGGGCGTTACCCGGCACCGTTGTCTTGTGGAGTCCGGACTTTCCTCGTCACCCCTTTGGGGGGTGCCGCGGCCATCCGGCCCTCCGCGCAAGGGCTGACTTAGGCGCTTGGGGCGGCGCGGTCAACGGCGAAGCGCGCCGCAAGCCCCGCCATCATCGCGCAATCCTGCGGGTCCAGCGGGCCGGTGACATGCGGGCGAAAGCGCAGGCGAAAGGCGCGCAGGATGTCGGCGTCGCTGATGCCCTCGGTTCTGACATAGCCAAAGCGTTCGGCATCGCGGACAAATTGCGCGGGCGTGGTCCCTGCCCCGGAAACGGGATCAGGCCAGATCGACAGCCCCTGCCGCGCCAGCCTGCGCCAGTCAAAACGCGGCCCCGGATCGCCTTTGCGCGCAGGGGCCATGTCGGAATGGGCAATGACGCGCGCAGGCGCAATTTCCCAGCGCGCCATGATTCCCGCCATAAGCCGCTCCAGCGCCAGCATCTGCGGCTCTGGAAAAGGCTCTGCGCCGGTATTGGCCAGCTCAATGCCGATAGAGCGCGAATTGACATCGCCCACATCCCCCCACTGACCAGCCCCGGCATGCCAGGCGCGCGCGGCCTCTTCAACCAGATGCCAGACGCGGCCCCGTGGACAGATCAGGTAATGCGCCGACACCTCGGCCTTCGCATCGCAAAGCCGCTCCAACGCCGCCTCTGCGGTATCCATCGCGGTGTAATGCAGCACGATCATGTCCGGCGGCACGCCGCCCCGGCGCAGGCCGAAATTGGGCGACGGGTGCCAGATCACAGCAGCCTCAGCGGCGCACCGCGTTGCGGAATGGGCGCGGGTCCCAGTTGCAGGCATAGCCATCGCCATCAGGGTCAAGCCCCTGACGGTCCTTTTCCGGCCCGCCGCGCCGTAGGAAATCCAACTGCGCCTGATCCGCCGAGGCATATTGCGCGCAATTGCGCTCGAACTTCGCGGCGGCATTGATCCCCATGCGGCGATAGACCGGCGTGCCCACGGCATGTTTCGTGCTCAGCGCATAGTCCACGATATTGGGGCCGACGTCGCTGGGGCGGCTGCCGATCGCCTGTGGCTGCACCACCTGATATTGCGCGCGACTGTTGGCGATGCGCGCGGCATCCTGTTCGATCGAGCGTTCGGCGCCCACGGCCTCAAAGTTGTTCTCTTGCGAAATGCCCACGGCATTCTCGACCGCAGGGGGCGGGTTCGAGGGGCTGGCATCAAGCGGCGCCACGCCAGAGTTGGCCGCCGTCGCATCAAGGGCGGCACGCGCCTCCGCAGCGATGCTGGCGGCATCACTGGCGCCTGCCGTCGCCTGACCCGCCGCGCTCAGCGGCTCGGTCGAGACCGCATCGGGCGGCGGCAAAACACCGCGCGCCAGCGCCGCCTCGCGGGCAGCCTTCTCGCGCTCATAGGTGCCATAATCCTGAAACCCGACCCCGGCGCCGCTATCGGGCACGGCGGGAGCACAGGCCACCAGCGCCATGAGGGCAACCAAACCAAGAGTGAACCGCATGTCTGTCATCCTGCCAAAAGCCCTATTTCGCGGCGTTTTACCACCATTTCGCCGGCTTTGCCACAAAACCTGCGGCCTGTTCCAGCGCATAGGCGGTATTGAGCAGATCGCCTTCTTCCCAGGGCCGCCCGATCAGTTGCAAGCCCAGCGGCAGCCCCTGCGCATCCAACCCGGCGGGCAGGGCAATCCCCGGCAAACCGGCCAGATTGACCGTCACGGTGAACACATCGTTGAGATACATCTGCACCGGATCGGCATCCGTCATCTCGCCCAGACCAAAGGCGGCGCTTGGCGTGGCGGGGGTGAGGATCGCATCGACGCCGGCGGCAAAGGCCTCGTCAAAGTCGCGCTTGATCAGCGCGCGCACCCGGCGGGCGCGGTTGTAATAGGCGTCATAGAACCCGGCTGACAGCACATAGGTGCCCACCATCACGCGGCGCTGCACCTCCGGCCCGAACCCCTCG
>JBLRXE010000289.1:0-3745 GCA_047920895.1 Roseovarius sp. | reverse complement strand
CAGAGATTGCCCGCCAATGTGGCCCGCCCCTGCACCTGCGTCGAGCCGATCAGCCCCACCGCCTCGACCACACCGGGCCAGTCGGCCACCAGCCCCGCATGCTCGCCCATCTCGGCACCCGACACGGCGGCGCCAATACGCCAGCCACCCGCCTCAGCCGTGATCGCCTGCATGCCTGCGATGCGCTTGATATCGACCACCACCTCCGGCTCGATCATGTCCGAGCGCAGCTTGACCAACAGGTCCGTGCCCCCCGCCAGCACATACGCCCCCTGCTCCGCCGCGAGCAGTCGCACCGCGGTCTCTACATCCTGAGGTGCCTCATATCGCATTTCGGCCATCCTTTCCTGTTGCTGCACCAGTCAGACCCCGGCCTGACTCGGCCCTGTTTGCGCCGACTATCCCGCAAGACGGGCCAAGACGCAAACCACTTGCCGACGCTTCATTGCTCACCTGCGCCACGCTTGGGGCCACGCAAGAACCGCCTTATCGCCGCACCGATATGGCGCGAAAATCGCCGTAATCCTTTGGCAAGACAATCACCGGTACACGGTTGAGCGTTCCCAAGAGGTATGTCATGTCCAACCCCAATCCTCGTCCCAAACGCGACCGCGCGCGCCATGCGCTCTTGTTCGAACTGATCCGGCAACGCAGCATGGCGCAGTATGTCTCGCGCAGAAATCCCGATCTCCCCGAAACCGATCCATCTGACCTGCTCCTCTTTGCTCAGGCCGCCGCCCGCTCCATCGCCCCCGAAAATCACGCGCCGCTCTGAGGCGTCAGCCGCGAAACCCGGTGGCCACCACGAATTTCTCCGAACTGTCGGCGCGCGAGGCAGGCGGCTTGACGTTCGCCACCTTGTCAAACCGCTTCTTCAACAGCGCCTGCAATTCGCCCTCGGCGCCGCCCGCCAGCACCTTGGACACGAACGTGCCGCCCACTTCCAGCACATCGAATGCCAGATAGGCCGCCGCCTCACACAGCGCGATGATGCGCAAATGGTCGGTCTGCTTGTGGCCCGAGCTAGAGGCCGCCATATCCGACATCACCACATCCGCCTTGCCACCCAGCCAGTCCTTGACCTGCTGATCGGCATCGTCCGCCATGAAATCAAGCTGATGGATCTCGCAACCCGCAATCGGCTCCACCTCTTGCAGATCGACCCCCACGATCCGGCCAATCGCCTTGCCCTTCTTCTCGCCAAGCGCGTTGACACGCGGCACCGCCACCTGACACCAGCCCCCCGGCGCACAGCCCAGATCAAGCACCCGCGCGCCGGGCACCAGAAAGCGGAACTTGTCATCCAACTCCATGATCTTGAACGCCGCGCGGCCCCGATAGCCCTCGATCTGCGCCCGCTTGACATAGGGATCGTTCAATTGCCGCTGCAACCAGCGCGTCGAAGACGACGTGCGCCCGCGCGCGGTCTTGACCTTGACCGTCAGATCGCGTTGCCCGCGCCCCGAGGTGTTCTTGCCATCCGGTGTCTTGGCCATCATGCCTCTCCGTCCGTCAATACGCCATCCGCCGCCATCTGGGCATAGAGCATGCCTTCGCGCAGGCCCCTGTCCGCCACGCTCAACCGATCCGTCGGCCAGCAGCGCAACAGCGCCTGCAAGATCGCCGCCCCCGACATGATCAACGCCTGCCGGTCCAGCCCGATGCGCGGATCACGCCGCCGCCCCGCAGGCCCAAGCGCCAGATAGGATCGGATCACCCGGTCAATCTCGTCGCTGGTCATGGTCAGCCCGTCCACCTTGTTGCGGTCATAGCGTTTGAGGCCCAGATGAGAGGCCGCCACCGTCGTCACCGTGCCCGACGTGCCCACGATCTGAAACCCCTCACGCGATTGTTCGTCCTTGTAGGGCGCGAACTCGGCCAGATTTTCCTCAAAGAACCAACTCATCAGCGCGAACCGTGCCGCGTCATCCTCGACATCGCGGAACTGATCGCGCAGCGTCGCCACGCCAAGGGGCACACTGATCCAATCCACCACCCGGGCCGCAGGCAGGCCCACGGGGCTGGCATGAAATCCCAGATGCATCCGCATGATCGCACGCCGCCGTTCGGCATGCGGCACCGCCGTCAGGTCGATCCAGACCAATTCCGTGGAGCCGCCCCCAATATCCACCACCAGCAATTGATCGGTGCGCAGACTGACCAGCGGCGCACAGGACACCACCGCCAACTGCGCCTCTTCCTGCGGCGCGATGACATCAAGCTTGAGGCCCGTCTCCCGCTCCACCCGCCGCATGAAATCGGCACCGTTGCTGGCGCGCCGACAGGCTTCGGTCGCCACCAGCCGCATGTTCGTCACCCCGTGCCGTTTGAGCTTTTGCTTGCAGACTCGCAGCGCCTGAATGGTGCGATAGATCGCGGCGCGCGACAAGCGACCAGAGCTTTCCAGCCCCGCTCCCAGCTGCACCGATTTTGAAAAGCTGTCCACGACTGTAAACTGATGGCCCTCGGGTTGGGCAATCAGCATCCGGCAACTGTTTGTTCCCAGATCAAGCGCCGCATAAAGCGGCCCCCGATCCGGACGGGTCAGTGCGGGGCTCTCAACCGGTTTCGGGACCGCGCCCGCACTTTCGGGACGCTTGGGCGTCATAGCAACACGCCCTCCATTTCAAGTTGCCCCCAAACTAGTCCGAAGCGGACGCGCACGCAAGCGTTGCGAGGGGTCATGATGATGATGAGTATTTTTCGCAATTGCCCCCATGGCCCCTGTCCCGGCCCGCCGCTACTGTGCGCAGGTCGCAGGACGCGCCCGTTCTGTCGAAATCCGACCCCGCCCACCGCCCGCGCTGCATTAGGTAGAGACCACGAAGGAAAAAGGAATCAGCCATGGTTGACGTCACCATCGTCTACTGGCGGGACATCCCCGCTCAGGTCATCGTCGGCAAAGGCCGTCGCGGCAGCAAGGTTCAGCTGCCCGAGCGGTTCGAGCAGGCCATCGACCGCGCGGCGATGAAATGCGGCGCCGCTGGCACCGATGCCTATCTCGCCGAATGGCGCAAGGCTTCTCCCTATTCCATCGAAGGCGAACCCGACGCCGTCGCCCAATCCGAGGCGGCCCGGATCGACGCAGAATTCGATCAGGAACGTATCAAGGCCCTGATCGCGAATGATGGCTGGGCGTGAATGCGCTCTGGATCTCTATGGGAGGCCGCGATGGCTCTGTTCAATTTCAAGAAGCGTGAGAAATTCACCCCCGCCAATGGCCAACTCGAGGCGTTCCTTGAGGGCTATTCCATCGAGGTGATGCCGCGCACCGCCGAAAAGGTCGAGAATTTCCGCGATCTGCTGCCCGCCGGCACCCGCGTCTATATCGCCCATATCGAGGGCACGCCCATCGAGGATATGGTCGCCACCGCCGCGCGGCTCAACGCCGATGGCTATCCCGTGATGCCGCATTTCCCCGCGCGCATCATCAAGGACCGCGCCACGCTGGCCGACTGGATCGCCCGCTATCAGGGCGAGGCCAATGTCGATCAGGCCCTCCTGCTCGCCGGTGGCGTCTCCACCCCCCATGGCGATTTCGACAGCTCCATGCAGCTGCTCGAATCCGGTGAATTCGACCGCGCCGGTTTCAAACGGCTCCATGTCGCTGGTCACCCCGAGGGCAACAAGGATATCGACCCCGACGGCAGCATGAAGAACGTCGAGGATGCCCTTCGCTGGAAACAGAAATTCTCGGAAACCACCGACGCGCAAATGGCCCTCGCCACGCAATTCGCCTTTGACG
>JBLRXE010000288.1:0-3755 GCA_047920895.1 Roseovarius sp. | reverse complement strand
GCAATTCATCGTGGGTCTCGACAACGAGACGCCCGAGACACTGGAGGAGACCTTCCAGATGGCTTGGGACTGGCAGCCGGACCTCGCCAATTGGGCAATGTATACGCCCTGGCCCTTCACACCGCTCTTTCAGGAACTCCGCGATCAGGTCGAAGTGTTTGATTTCTCGAAATATAACTTCGTCACCCCGATCATGAAGCCCGCCACCATGACGCGCGGCGAACTCCTCGACGGGGTGATGAAGAACTACCGTCGTTTCTACATGCGCAAGGCGCTGTTTCACTATCCGTGGCGCGGCACCGGCTATCGGCGGCGCTATCTCCTGGGCTGCCTCAAGGCGTTTCTCAAGGCCGGCGTCGGGCGCACCTTCTACGATCTGGGCAAGGCCGGGTATTGGGGGCCGCAGACCAAGAATACCGTGCATTTCGACTTTGACGAGACCCGCACCATCGCAGAGGCACAAATGGAGGATTGGGAGGCCAGCGCCGACCGGGCCGCCCGCGCCGCCGAACGCCGCGAGGCGGTGCGCGCCCAGATGAAGGACCGCGCGAGCGAACGCCAGCAGGATTTCAAGATGCCCAATGGCGCCGAAGTCCGCGCCTGCGGCGGCAGCACGCAGCAGATGGATGCCTGACGGCAGTCATATGACCGCCCGCATTGGCCCCAATGCGGTGCTGCAACTGGCCCCCGCGATGGACCGCATCGCGGGAGAGGGCGCACGCCGCGCCCTCTTTGCGCCCCTTGGCTTTGATCCTCTGCCCGACCCGACCGCGATGATCGACGAGACCCGCGTCGCTGCCCTGCACGGCGCGCTGCGGCGCCAACACCCTGAGAATGCGCGCAAAATCTCCATTGCCGCGGGCCAAGGCACGGGCGACTATATTCTCGCAAACCGTATCCCGCGCGGCGCGCAAACCCTGCTGCGCGCCCTGCCCGCATGTATTGCTGCCCCGGTCCTGACCCGTGCCATCCTGGCCCATGGCTGGACCTTCTGCGGCACGGGCACTCTGGCCGCCAAATCCGGCCCGCCGGTGATCTTTACTCTCGCCAACAACCCGATCATTCGTGGCGAACATGCCCCCGCCCCGCTCTGCCACTGGCACGCCGCCGTGTTCGAGCAGCTCTTTGCGCGGCTCGTCCATCGGCGCGCCCATGCCGTTGAAACAGCCTGCTGCGCCACCGGCGCCCGCGCCTGCCGCTTCGAAATCGACTGGCGCGGCCTCTGACGTCACGCATGATGCAGCGCCGCACAGCCCCCTGTGCGGCGTTTTGCATTGCGGGGGGCGCGCCAACGATTACATTTGCCGCCAAACCCGATGGAGGATCACGAGATGAGCGACAGCCCCTATACCCCGCCCGACGTCTGGACATGGGAGGCCCCCTCCGGTGGGCAATTCGCCTCGATCAACCGCCCCATTTCGGGCGCGACCCATGACAAGGAACTGCCCAAGGGCGCGCATCCTTTTCAGCTCTATTCGCTGGCGACGCCCAATGGCGTCAAGGTCACGGTGATGTTCGAGGAACTGCTCGCAGCCGGTCATGACGCCGAATATGACGCGTGGCGCATCGACATCAGCGAGGGCGATCAGTTCGGCTCCGGCTTTGTTGCGGTCAATCCCAATTCCAAGATCCCGGCGCTGATGGACCACACCGGCGACACGGCCCTGCGCGTCTTCGAGAGCGCGTCGATCCTGATGCATCTGGCCGAAAAATTCGGGGCCTTCCTGCCTGCCACGGGCCCCGCGCGCACCGAAACGCTCAACTGGCTTTTTTGGCAGATGGGCAGCGCGCCCTATCTGGGTGGCGGCTTTGGCCATTTCTACGCCTATGCGCCCGAGAAATGGCAATACCCCATCGACCGTTTCGCGATGGAGGTGAAACGGCAGCTTGACGTGCTCGACCGGCAACTGGCGACGCGTCCCTATATCGCGGGCGATGATTATACGATTGCGGATATGGCAATTTGGCCTTGGTATGGCCAGCTTTGCCTTGGGCGGCTCTATAGTGCGGCGACGTTTCTCGATGTGGCCAGCTATAAACACGTCATGACGTGGGCGGAAAAGATTGACGCGCGCCCGGCGGTGAAACGGGGCCGCATGGTCAACCGCAGCTTTGGCGAGCCGGAAATGCAATTGCATGAACGCCACGCGGCGTCGGATTTCGAAACCCGCACGCAAGACAAGATCGGCTGATTTCCATACCGCTGCGGCCCCGCCTGACAGGGCCGCAGCGCGCCGTTCTCAGCCCTCGTGTTCTGCCAGCCACCGCTCGGCATCGAGGGCGGCCATACATCCCATGCCCGCCGATGTGACCGCCTGACGATAGACGTGGTCGGTCAGATCGCCCGCCGCAAAGACGCCGGGGATCGAGGTGCGGGTGCTGCCCGGCACGACCTTGACATAGCCGCCGTTGTGCAATTCGAGCTTGTCCTTGACCAACTCGCTGGCGGGCGCATGGCCGATGGCGATGAACACGCCCTTGCAGGGGATTTCCGTAATCGCGCCGGTCTCGACATGGCGCACCCGCACGCCCTCGACGCCCTTGGGGTTGTCGGTGCCGATGACCTCGTCCAGCGTGTGAAACCACAGGGTTTCGATCTTGGGGTTCTTCATCAGCCGGTCTTGCAGGATCTTTTCGGCGCGCAATTCGTCACGGCGGTGGATGAGCGTGACCTTGGAGGCGAAATTGGTGAGGAACAGCGCCTCTTCCACCGCCGTATTGCCGCCGCCGATCACCACGATTTCCTGCCCGCGATAAAAGAACCCGTCACAGGTGGCGCAGGCCGAGACGCCAAAACCCTTGAACGCCTCTTCCGAAGGCAGGCCCAGCCATTTGGCGCGTGCGCCGGTGGCGAGGATCACGGCATCGGCGGTATAGATGGTGCCGCTGTCGCCCTTTGCCACAAAGGGGCGGCTATCGAGATCGAGCGACGAGATGATATCGCCGATGATCTCACAACCCATCGCCGATGCATGGGCCTGCATCCGCACCATCAGGTCAGGCCCCTGCACCTCGGTATCGCCGGGCCAGTTCTCGACCTCGGTCGTGGTGGTCAATTGCCCGCCCGGCTCGATCCCCTGCACCAGAATCGGCGAGAGCATGGCGCGGCTGGCATAGACGCCTGCGGTATAGCCAGCGGGGCCAGACCCGATGATCAGGCATTTGGTGTGACGGGTGTCGGACATGGGCGCTCTCTCATGTGATCTGCGGATTTGGCGCATGATATAGCCCTCTGGTGCGGGGCATGTAACCCCTTGCAAGGCGGATATGCGCCGGGCGCTCAGGGGCGTGCTTGGGAAATGATCTTGCGCAGCAGCGAAACATAATTGCGCACGCGGGCTATAATGCTATAACAATCGCGAAATTCAACAAGGAGTCCCCCATGGCCGCGTCCCGTCTTGATCCCATAGATCGCAAGATTCTGGCGGAGTTGCAGGCTGATGGCCGGATGACCAATGTGGAACTGGCCAAGCGTGTGGGCATCTCGGCGCCGCCCTGCCTGCGCCGGGTGCGCACGCTCGAGGAACAGGGTTTCATTCGCGGCTATCACGCCGATGTGGACCCCCGCGAACTGGGGTTCGAGGTGCAGGTGTTTGCCATGGTCGGCCTGCAAAGTCAGGCCGAGGCGGATCTGAGCGCCTTTGAAGCGCGCTGCCGCGCCTGGCCGCTCGTGCGCGAATGTCACATGCTCAACGGCGAGGTGGATTTCATCCTCAAATGCGTGGCCCCCGATCTCAGCACCTTTCAGCGCTTTT
>JBLRXE010000287.1:0-3756 GCA_047920895.1 Roseovarius sp. | reverse complement strand
ACGCTTACGGCCTTGGGGCCGCCCGCGTGGCCCCGGCGCTGGCCCGCGCCGGCGCGCGGCATTTCTTTGTCGCCGTCGCAGAAGAGGGCGTGGCGATCCGCGACATTCTGGGCGCAGTCCCCGCAATCTATGTGTTTTCCGGTCACATGCCGGGGGATGCCGAGATGATCCGCGATCACGCGCTCATTCCGATGATCAACTCGCTCGAACAGATGATCCGCCACGTCGAGGCGCTGCCGGGCCATCCCTTTGGCATCCAGCTTGACAGCGGTATGAACCGTCTGGGGATGGAACCCGCCGAATGGGCCGCGTTGCGCCAGATTGCACTCGCCCAGAACCCGGCGCTGATCATGTCGCACCTCGCCTGTGCAGATGAACCCGATCACGCCATGAACCCGCAACAGCTTGCCACTTTCCGCGAGATGACCGACGGGCTCGACGTGCCGCGCAGCTTTGCCAATACCGGCGGCATCCTGCTCGATGCGGCCTATCACTTTGACCTCGCCCGCCCCGGCATCGGCGTCTATGGCGGGCACCCCTTTGAGGGCGCGCAATCCGTCGTCACCCTCGATATTCCCGTGATCCAGTGCCGCGATCTCGTGGCCGGTGAAACGGTGGGCTATGCCAACAGCTTCACCGCCACGCGCGACACCCGCATCGCCACCGTTGCGGCGGGCTATGCCGACGGCATCCTGCGCGCCTTGGGACCGAAAACAAGCCTTTGGGCCAATGACACCCCCTGCCCCATCGCGGGCCGCATCTCGATGGACCTGATCTGTGTGGACATCACCGATCTCGGCCACGACCCCGCCAGCCTGCAACTTCTGGGGCCAGATCAGACCATCGACACGCTGGCCGATAACGCAGGCACCATCGGCTATGAAATCCTGACCTCATTGGGGGCGCGCTATACGCGACGCTATATCGGCGGATGAATTTTATCCTTGGTTTTCTGGCCTCCATTGGCCGCACCGTGCTGGCGGGTCTGGCGTCGATGGGGCGGATTGCGATCTTTGCCAGCGACACGCTCAGCCATCTGGCGCGGCCCCCCTTCTACTTTCGCGAATTCCTGCATGCGCTGGTGCAGATCGGCTGGCTCTCTCTGCCGGTGGTGGGCATGACGGCGCTTTTCACGGGCGGCGCTCTGGCGCTTCAGATCTACGCCGGCGGCGCGCGTTTCAACGCCGAAACCGTCGTGCCCTCGATTGTGGCCATTGGCCTGACCCGCGAACTTGGTCCCGTTCTTGGCGGCCTCATGGTGGCCGCGCGTGTGGCCTCCTCCATCGCCGCCGAGATTGGCACGATGAAGGTGACAGAGCAGATCGACGCGCTGACCACCCTTTCCACCAACCCGATGAAATACCTCACCCTGCCCCGCGTGCTGGCGGCGACGCTGGCCGTGCCGGTCCTCGTGGGTGTGGGCGATGTGCTGGGCATCATGGGCGGGTTTCTGGTGGGCGTCGGGCGGCTTGATTTCGGGGCCGCCACCTATCTGCACAACACCATTGATTTTCTGGAAACATGGGATGTGGTCTCGGGCCTGATCAAGGGTGCGGCCTTCGGCTTTATCGTGGCGCTGATGGGCTGCTACCATGGCATGAACTCGGGCCGCGGCGCACAGGGCGTAGGCCGCGCCACCAAATCGGCCGTGGTGTCGGCCAGCGTGCTGATCCTCGCCTCAAACTACCTCCTGACAGAACTGTTTTTCGCGTCATGATCGAGCTTCACAACGTCCACAAGGCTTTCGGCTCCAACCGCGTCCTGCGCGGGGTGAACCTGACCATTCCCTCGGCCACCTCTCTGGTGATCATCGGCGGCTCGGGCACCGGCAAATCCGTGGCGCTGAAATGTATCCTTGGCCTTGTCCGCCCCGACAGCGGCACCATCACCCTCGATGGGCAGGATGTAACACGCGGCGACCGCGACGCCTTTCTCGCCCGCTTCGGCATGCTCTTTCAGGGCGGCGCGCTCTTTGACTCGCTGCCCGTCTGGCAAAACGTCGCCTTCCGCCTCTTGCGCGGCTCGCTCAAACGCCCGCTCCCCGAGGCGCGCGAGATCGCCATCGAGAAACTGCGCCGTGTCGGCCTCAAACCCGATGTCGCCGATAAATTCCCCGCCGAGCTTTCGGGTGGCATGCAAAAACGTGTGGGCCTCGCCCGCGCCATCGCCGCCGAGCCCGAGATCATCTTCTTTGACGAGCCAACGACCGGCCTTGATCCCATCATGGCCGGCGTGATCAACGACCTGATCCGCGAGATTGTCACCGAAATGGGCGCCACCGCCATGACCATCACCCATGACATGACCAGCGTGCGCGCCATCGCCGACAATGTCGCCATGCTGCATGACGGCGTGATCAAATGGACCGGCCCCGTGTCCGAGATGGACCAGTCCGGCGATCCCTATCTCGACCAGTTCATCCACGGCCGCGCCGAGGGCCCGATCGAGGCGGTGCGGTGAACGCAGTCCTGCGATACGCCAACCTCTCCCTCCTTCTTCTCTTCCCCCTCGCGTGGTTCGCGCCCCTCTTGCGCGCAGGGATCGACCTGCCGCTCTTTGGCCTCTCGGAAATCTCCGTCATCTCGGGCCTGCAAGCGCTCTGGCAGAGCGACGTCTACTTGGCCCTTCTGGTCACGGTCTTTGCCCTCTTCGCCCCCTATCTCAAGACCATCGGCTTGGCCCTCCTGCACTTTGGCCTCCTCTCCCCCCGCGCCCTGCCCGCGCTGCATCTGTTGGGCAAACTCGCCATGGCCGATATTTTCCTCATCGCGCTCTACATCATCGTGGTCAAAGGTATCGGCCTCGCCCGGATCGAGGTGGCCTGGGGTCTCTATCTCTTTACCGCCTGCATCCTCGCCTCGTTGTGCATCGGTTTGATCGCCCGCACATCATCCGCGCCCCCAAACCCCCATTGAGCGCACGGCGCCTGCCGTGATCGCCATGACCCAACGAGCGGCAAATAACCGTCTCTGAGGTTTCGCATTTGACCGCGCCCGCCGCATGGGGCATCAGGCGGGTATGACAAAACCCGGCACCTTCACCTGCACGGCCTGCGGCGCGGTTCACAACCGCTGGTCGGGACGGTGCGACGCCTGCGGCGAATGGAACTGCATCATTGAAGAGGCACCGCTCTCGACCGGCCCCAAAGGCAAGACCTTGGGCGGCAAACGCGGCACGCACCTCACCCTCACCGACCTCTCGACCGAAGAGGCGCCGCCGCCCCGCACCCTGTCCGGGATCGGCGAATTGGACCGTGTCCTTGGCGGCGGTCTCGTGCCCTCCAGCGCCATTCTTGTGGGCGGCGATCCCGGCATCGGCAAATCCACGCTGCTCTTGCAGGCCGCCGCCCAATTCGCGGGCGCAGGCCTCAAGACCTTCTACATCTCCGGCGAAGAGGCCAGCGCACAGGTCCGCATGCGCGCGCAGCGCCTGGGGCTTGGCAATGCCCCCGTCAAACTCGCCGCCGCCACCTCGCTGCGCGACATCCTGACCACGCTCGAGGCCGAAAAACCCGATCTCGTCATCATCGACTCGATCCAGACCGTCTGGTCCGACACGGTCGAGGCCGCCCCCGGCAGCGTCAGCCAGGTCCGCGCCGCCGCCCATGAGTTGACCAGCTTTGCCAAACGCTTCGGCACCTCCGTGATCCTTGTCGGCCATGTCACCAAGGATGGTCAGATCGCCGGCCCTCGCGTGGTCGAACATATGGTCGATTGCGTGCTCTATTTCGAGGGCGATCGCGGCCATCAGTTCCGC
>JBLRXE010000286.1:0-3774 GCA_047920895.1 Roseovarius sp. | reverse complement strand
CGGGCATCCATCAGGACGGGATGCTCAAGAACGCCGAGACATTCGAGATCATGCGCCCCGAGGATGTGGGCCTGACCGAGACCAATATCGTGATGGGCAAACATTCGGGCCGCGCAGCCCTGCGCTCCAAGCTCAAGGATTTGGGCTATGAACTCGCTGACAACCAGCTCAACGATGTCTTTGTCCGCTTCAAGGAACTCGCCGACCGGAAAAAGGAAATCTACGACGACGATCTTGTCGCGCTTGTCACCGCAGGCGTGAACCCCGAGAATAACCGCTTGCAAATCAAGCATTTGCGCGTGATCTGCGGCACCGAAGGCCCGCAACAGGCGAGCCTCACGATGGAAATCGACGGGCGCGAGGTCTCGACCGAGGCCACCGGCGACGGCCCCGTGGATGCCACCTTCAACGCGGTCAAGGCGCTCTTTCCGCATGAGGCGCGGTTGCAGCTTTATCAGGTGCATGCCGTGACCGAAGGCACAGATGCACAGGCCACCGTGTCGGTGCGGATGGAAGAGGCCGGGCGCATCGTGATGGGGCAATCGGCCGATACCGATACGGTCGTGGCCTCGGCCAAGGCCTATGTTCATGCCCTCAACCGCCTGCTCATGCGGCGCGAGAAAACCGGCAGCGATGCGCGCGAGGTCAGCTACAAGGACGTGTCGTGACGCGGCCCTGAGCGAAAAAAAACCGAAGCCCGGATGAGAGGATCATCCGGGCTTTTTTGTGTTTGCGCTGCTGTTATGTGACTTCTGTTGACCGAACCACGCGGGGGCTCAAGCGCGCCCTACTCCGCCCAATCCCAAGGCCGCACGAACTGTCCCAGCACATGCCCCACAGCGTCCTCCTCCGCCTTCCCCTTGGGCGAGACCTTCGCCACCAGCCCGCGTTTCTTGTCATCAACCACCGAGGTCACGCGCGCAGTGATCTCCGCCTCCTCCAGCGCGGCATTGTAGATCCGCGTGATCGCCATCTTGCGCAGGTCGGGCTTGAACACCTTGCCCACCGCAGTTTTCGGCAGTTCCGGCAGGACCTCGACATGTTTCGGCACCGCCGCGCGCTCGTGCACATGCAGCTTGCAATGCTCCAGCAGTTCCTCGCCTGTCACCGTGGCCCCGGCCACCAGTTCCACATAGGCACAGGGGATTTCCCCGGCATGAGCATCCGGCTGCCCGATGGCCCCGGCCATGGCCACGGCCTTGTGCACCATCAGCGCCTCTTCGATCTCGGCAGGGTCGATATTATGCCCACCCCGGATGATGAGATCCTTGGCGCGCCCCGTAATCCACAGATAGCCATCCGCATCAATCCGCCCCAGATCGCCGGTGCGCAGATAGTCGCCGTGGTAATAGAGATCCCTGTTCTTGGCCACCTCGGTATAGGTATTGCCCGAAAAAACACCCGGATTCGCGATACAGATCTCGCCCACCTCATCAACAGCACAATCCATTGGCCCATCCGCCGTGCCTTTGATGATCCGCACATCCGTGTAGGGGAATGGCACACCGACCGAGCCCACCTTCTTTTCCCCCTCGGGCGGGTTGGCGGACACAAGGCAGGTCGCCTCAGTCAGGCCATAGCCCTCGATGACGGTAATGCCGGTGGCCGATTCAAACCTGTTGAACAACTCCAGAGGCATCGGCGCGGAACCGGAAAAGGCGTTCTTGACGGTGGACAGGTCCGCATCGACCTTGCGCTGCATCAGCGCGGATACAGCGGTCGGCACCGTGATGATGAAACTGATTTTCCAGCGTTCGCAGAGCTTCCAGAAGTTGTCGAACACCCCTTCGCCGCGATAGCCCGCCGGTGTTGGAAACACCACATGCGCGCCCGATTTGATCATCGCCATCAGGATCACATGGCAGGCAAAGACATGAAACAGCGGCAGCGGGCACATCACATTGTCCTGTTCCGTGAACAGCAGCGTGTGACCGATCCAGCCGTTATAGATCATGCCGGAATATTTGTGCTGTGCCACCTTGGGCATGCCGGTGGTGCCGCCGGTGTGGAAATAGGCTGCCACCCGATCGCCGGTGCTGTCAGCAAAGCTCAGGCTCTTGGGTTGGCGCGCGATGGCCTTGTTGAAATCCATCGAATCGGCATGGTGCTGCACCGGGTTCTTGGGCCGCACCAGCGGCACGATCCAGCTTTTCGGCGGCGTGAGATAACGGTTGAGGTCGATCTCGATCACCGTATGGACATTGGGCGCATGGCGCACCGCCTCGGCGGTCTTTTGGGCGATGTCGGTCTTGGGGAACGCCTTGAGCGTGACCACCACCTTGGCGCCTGTCTCGCGCAGGATGGCGCTGATCTGCTCGGGTTCCAGCAGCGGGTTGATCGGGTTGACGATGCCTGCGATCATGCCGCCGATGGTCGCCACCGCCGTTTCCAGACAATTGGGCAGAACCAGCGCCACCACATCGCCCTCGTCCACCTTGAGGCTGCGAAAGAGATTGGCCGCCTGACAGCACTGATCGTGAAACTGCTGCCATGTCAGGGTCTGCGCCTTGTCGGTTGGCCCGGAAAAGAGCTGATAGCTGATCGCAGGACGGTTCGGAAACCTGCCCGCGACATTGCTCAACATCTGATAGATGGTCTGTGGCCGCTCGCGCTCCGCCCAAGGCATCTCATTCTGAATATCAAGCGCATCCTGCCGCGTCTTGAACGCCATCGGTCCATCCTCCCTGACTGCCCCCGCGTTCCCGGCGCGGGGTTTTCCCTTCGCAGCAGAATGTGCGGGAAATCACAGGCGCGCAACATTTACGCTGCGTTTTGTCGGATTTGTCAGATGCGATGCCCCCTCAGCCTGCCTCACCAAGGCAGGCCACCATCGCCCCGGCCATATCGCGCAGCATCTGCGGATAAAGCCCCGGCCCCATTGCCACCTCGCTGCCCATCGGGTCGAGCACGCCATGGGTCGCCACATCGCCAAACACGGTCTCGACCAGCTTGGGATCAAACTGCGGCTCAGAAAAGACACAGGTCACACCGCGCGCCTCGGCCATCTCGCGCAGGGCGGCAATCCGGGCCGGTCCCGGTGCCGCCGCATCGCCCAGCGCAATCGCCCCCGCCGCCGTCACGTCAAAGGCGGTCTCGAAATACTGATAGGCATCGTGAAAGACCAGAAAGGGCCGTTCGCGCACCGGGTCCAGTTGCGCCACGATCTCCTCGGCCAGCGCCGTCAACTCTGCCTGCCCCGCCGCGGCATTGGCGGCATAGAGAGCGGCATTGGCGGGGTCGCGCTCGGCCAGTTCCTGCGCGATCAACCCCAGCCAAGCACGGGCATTTGCAGGATCAAGCCAGGCATGTGGATCAGCCCCATCATGGGCATGGTCGTGGTCGTGATCATGCGCATCTGCATGATCGTCATGCCCCGCCTTTTCCTCGGCATGACCCTCGTGCCCCTTTTCCGCATCCCCATGATCCGCATGCTCCGCGAACGTCACCCCCTCACGGAACGGCAGCACACGGCTGCCCGCCGCCCCCAGCAATTCGACCACATGCGCCTCTCCCGCCAGTGCGTCGATGGCCCCTTCCAACCAAGGCGTCAGCCCCTCGCCCATCCAGAACACCAGATGGGCCGCTTCCAGCGCCGCCGCCTCGGAGGGGCGCATCGCATAGCCATGCGGCGAGGCACCGAGGCGCACGAGCACATTGGGGACGCCCGCCCCCTGCATCACCCGCGCCACCAGCGATTGCACCGGCGCGGGGTCGACGATGACCCAGCCGATGTCCTGCAGATAAATTTCCGGCCAGGCATGACCATTAACCGCC
>JBLRXE010000285.1:0-3794 GCA_047920895.1 Roseovarius sp. | reverse complement strand
GATGGCGGAGCCGAACGGCTGCTGCGCGCCTGTGCCGACACCCGGCCGCGCTGCATCGTCGGCGCACCGAATTTCGTGTTGCACTTGGCCGAAAAGGCTCCCGAAGTGTTGGGTTGCAAGGCCAGTGAGTTGGGCGTCGAGCGGGTGATTGTGGGCGGCGAACCGGGCGGCGGCATCCCGGCGATCCGCGCCAAGATCGAAGCGGCCTGGGGCGCGAAATGCACCGAGATGCTGGGCGGCACCGATCTGGGCGTGACTTACTGGGCCGAATGCGACGAACAATCGGGGATGCATATGGTCAACATGGACTATATCATCACCGAGCTGCTCGACCCGGAAAGCGGCGAGATCATTCCATGGCAAAAAGGCGCCAAGGGCGAGATGGTCTATACCGCCCTTGGCCGGCAGGCGAGCCCGGTGGTCCGGTTCCGCTCGGGCGATTATATTGAGGTCATCGACACCGAATGCTCCTGCGGGCGCACCGGCCCCAAGATCCGCTGCACCGGCCGGACCGATGATATGCTGATCGTGCGCGGGGCCAATGTGTTTCCATCCGCGATCAACAGCGTGATTGCCGAAATGGTGCCGGAAACCAATGGCGTCATGCGCATCGTCGCGGATTTCGAAGGCCACACCACCCAGGACGCGCTGAAGGTGATCGTTGAACGCGGTCCCGGACAGGACCCGGCAAACGACGCCAGCCTCAAGAAGAAGATCGAACAGCGCCTGCGTGACGCTCTGGTGTTCAAGGCCGATGTCCATCTTGTTGCACCCGATACGTTCGAAAAACCCGGCGCCGCGAAGGTCGCCTTTGTTCTCAGAGAGTATCCCGATCTACCATGACCAGAATGAAATCCCTTCTCGACTCCGGGTCTGACGACTTTCGGAAGAACGATGCGTTTTACCGTGAAAAGGTCAGCGAGTTGCACGCTCTGCGGTTGCAGCAACGCGTCGGCGGTCCCGAGAAGGCGCGCGAACGGCATGTGAGCAAGGGCAAGATCCTGCCGCGCGAACGGGTCGAGCGACTGCTCGACCCCGGCACGCCTTTTCTTGAAATAGGCGAGCTGGCCGGGCTTGACCAATATGACGGCGTGCCCCCGGGCGCGGGCATCATCACCGGCATTGGCGTGATCGAGGGTCGTCACTGCATGATCATTGCCAATGACGCCACCGTGAAGGGCGGCACCTATTTCGGCATGACCTGCCGCAAACACGTCCGCGCACAACGCATCGCCTGGAACAATCGCCTCCCGGTGATTACCCTGGTCGATTCCGGCGGGGCGTTCCTGCCCGAACAGGCGAACATCTTTCCCGATGAGGGGCAGTTCGGTTCGATCTTTCATCAGCAGATCGGCATGTCGGGCGACGGTGTGCCGCAGATCGCCGTGGTCATGGGGCCCTGCACCGCGGGTGGGGCCTATATCCCGGCGCTTTGCGATGAGGTGGTGATCGTACGGGGGCAGGGTTTCATGTATCTGGGCGGGCCGGAGCTGACCTTTGCGGCGACCGGCGAAAAGGTCGATGCCGAGACGCTGGGCGGCGGCAAGATGCATTCGTCCATCTCTGGCGTGACCGACCACCTGGCCGAGGATGACGCGCACGCGCTGGCGATCACCCGCGAGATCGTCAGCCATCTGGGGGAAAGGCCGCTTCCCCGCAAGATGCCCACCACCCCGCGCCCGCCCGCCTACCCGGTCGAGGAAATCTATGGGCTGGTCAGCCGCGACCCGAAAGTACCCACCGATAACCGCGAGATCGTCGCGCGCCTGGTGGACGACAGCGATTTTCACGAATTCAAGCCGCTTTACGGCGACACGATCATGACCGGCTGGGGGCGCATCCACGGCCACGAGGTGGGCATTCTGGCCAATACCGGCGTGCTTTTCGTCGAGGCGGCACTGAAAGCCACGCATTTCATCAATCTCTGCGTCCAGCGTGATATCCCGCTTCTGTTTCTCGCGGATGTGAACGGCTTCATGGTCGGCCGCGAGGTCGAGCAGATGGGCATCGCCAAAGCGGGTGCCAAGATGATCACCGCCATGTCCTCGGCGCGGGTGCCCAAGTTTACCGTCATCACCGGCGGTTCCTACGGGGCGGGGTATCTGGCCATGCTCGGCCGCCCGTTCCAGCCCGACGCGATGTTCGCCTGGCCCACGGGGCGTTCGGCGATCATGGGGCCGGAACAGGCCGCCAGCGTGCTGGCGCAGGTCCGCGCGCAGATCAACGAACGCGAGGGCAAGACATGGACCCCCGAGGAGGAAGAAGCCTTCAAGGCCCCGGTTCGCAAGGAATACGAGAATTTCCAGGGCGCCTACAACTTCGCCTCGAACCTCTGGATCGACAGCGTGATCGAGCCTTGCGAAACCCGTAACGTCATGGCGCTGATGCTCGATCTGGCGTCGCGCAGGCCCAAGGTCGAAACCCATTTCGGCGTGTTCAGGATGTGAGGCGGATCCCATGAAAATCAAGACGCTTCTCATCGCCAATCGCGGTGAAATCGCCTGCCGGATCGCGCGCACCGCGCGGGCCAGCGGCATCATCCCGGTCGGCGTGCATTCGCAGGCCGACGCCAACGCGCTGCATGTCCGCGAGATCGGCAAATCCGTCTGCATCGGTGCCGGTCCCGCATCCGAGAGCTATCTCAAGATCGACGCGGTCATCGCCGCCGCAAGAAGTGTGGGCGCGGATGCGATCCATCCCGGCTATGGCTTTCTGGCCGAAAACCCCGATTTCGCCCGCGCGGTCGAGGCCGCGGGCATGGTTTTCATGGGGCCGACGCCTGAGACGCTGGAACGTTTCGGCGACAAGGCCAGCGCCAAGGCGGCCGCCGTGGCCGCCAGCGTTCCGGTGATCTCGGGCGCGGAAGGCGCGCGATCGGACCCGCAGGAAATTGCTGACGAAGTGCGCAAGATGGGTCTGCCCGTCCTGCTCAAGGCGGTCGGCGGCGGCGGCGGGCGCGGGCAGCGGCTGGTGACCGACGAGGTCACGCTGGAGGAGGATATCGAGGGTGCGCTGCGCGAGGCAAAATCGACCTTCGGCTCGGAGGGCCTTTTGCTGGAACGCTTCCTGCCCGAGGCGCGCCATGTCGAGGTGCAGATCGCCGGCGACGGCGAGGGCCATGTGGTGCATCTGTTCGAACGCGACTGCACGCTTCAGCGCCGCCACCAGAAGGTCATCGAAGAGGCCCCGGCCTGGGGCCTGCCGCGCGCGCTTCTGGATGAGATTGCGCATGATGCGGTGCGACTGGGCGAGACGCTCCACTATCGCGGTCTGGGCACGGTGGAATTTCTGGTTGCGGGAGACAAGTATTTCTTTCTCGAAGTGAACCCCCGCATTCAGGTGGAACACCCCGTCACCGAAGCAATCACCGGGCTAGATCTGGTCGCGCTGCATCTGCGCATCGCCGAAGGTGCAGGCCTTGGCCTTGTGCAGGGTGATCTCAAGATCAACGGTCACGCCGTTGAGGCGCGGCTTTATGCCGAAGACCCGGCGATGCAATTCGCCCCTTCGACGGGCACGCTGACCACGCTCAGCTTGCCCGACGGGTTGCGGATCGACAGCGGCGTTGCCGAGGGAGATTCGGTCACGCCCTATTACGATCCGATGATCGCCAAGCTGATCGTGCACGCGCCCGACCGGGAAACCGCGCTGGCGCGGCTGGCGACGGCACTCGATCATGTGGCCCTCGAGGGCGTGCAGACCAACCACGCCTTCCTGACGGCGCTGGCGCGAGCCCCCGAATTCCAGCGGATGCAGGTTCATACCCGTTGGATCGATGCCCGTATCGACGCGCT
>JBLRXE010000284.1:0-3835 GCA_047920895.1 Roseovarius sp. | reverse complement strand
GTCTCAAGGCGCTGGACCGGCTGGCCAGCGTGGGCTTTGTCGGGCGTTCTGTGCTGGATCTGGGCTGCGGCACGGCCGTGCTGGCGATGGCGGCGGCGCGGATATGGCCGGGTGTCATGGTGGCCAGTGACATCGACGCGGTCGCGGTCGAAGTGGCGCGTGCCAATGTCACGGCCAATGCCCTTGAGGGCCGGGTCGATTGTATCGAGGCCGAGGGGCTGGACCATCCGCGCCTGAGGGCTGCGGCGCCCTATGATCTGATCTTTGCCAATATCCTGAAAGGGCCGCTGATCGCACTGGCACCCGGCATAACGGCGGCGTTGATGCCGGGCGGCAAGGTGATTCTCTCTGGTATTCTGAACGAGCAGGCGGATGAGGTGCGCGACGTTTATTGCGCGCTTGGAAACAGTCTTGAGCATCGCGAAGAGATTGGTGACTGGACCACATTGACCCTATCTAAAAGTTTATAAAAATGCGTCAGGATTGGGGCTGATCCGGCGTGTTGCCTTGGTTTTGCCACAATTTTAACGTAGCTTTTCCTTATCGCGGTGGGGGTCGTGATAACGGGATGTCTCGACATGAGTGACGCATTTCAAGGGTTCGATTCGCGCCTCAAGGCCATCGGGCGCAAGCGCACCCGACTGGCGCAGGGCTATGTGAGCAAGGTTGGCAAGGACGGGCTCATCGTATTTCGCCCCAAGCGCCGCAGGACGGGCGCCTCGCTGCGCGGTCTGCTCTATCTCGTGCTTGGCTTTACCTTTTTCAAAGCGGTGATCATCGCGCATTTGGGGGGTCCGCTCTATGGCGACCGTCTGGCGCAATTGGCGCAGGGCAGTATCGTCGAACAGGCGGGTGCCGTGGTCATGCAGCCTGATCCGGTCAGCCAGATGCTCTCGGCCTATCTGCGCCCGATCCTGCGCTGAACGCAGAGGCTTTCGAACGAAAAACCCGCGCGGTGCACACCGGCGCGGGTTTATTCATAGGGCTTCATGGCGCGATCAGATCTGACGCGTGACCAGATCAATGTCGCCACGGCTGAGGCCGATATCGTCGAGTTCGCGATCCGAGAGGCGCGACAGGGCGGCGCGGGTGGCGCGACGCTCGTTCCAGACACAGAGAGCTGCGAAGGCGCGGGCGAAGAATGCGCCGAAACCGGCGTGAGAGGCGTCAGAGCGGGTGCTATCAAGGGCGGCCATGATTTTATTCCTGTAGAATGAGGGGACAGAGCATGTCTGTTTCTGAACCGCAGGTAATCCGCCCCTATCGTTCTCGCAAGGTGAGTTTATTGCATAGTTCTTATGCGTTTTATGCATGGGTATAACAAGGTATAAAGCTCTTGTTTCTAAACGATTTTATAACGCATATCGACCTCGCTCCACCTTGGTGCGCGACATTTCTGCAACGCAGCGATGGCAAAACAGGCAGTTTGTGAACACGCATTCCGCTTGGTGCTTGTTCTTGTTTCGTGCTATTGCTGAAAAAAATGAGCAGGCAGGGCAGTGACATGCGGGTATTGGGGATTGATCCGGGGTTGCGCAACCTCGGCTGGGGTGTGATCGAGGTGTCGGGCAGCAGGCTCAGCCATGTGGCCAACGGCATCTGTCATTCGAGCGGTCCCGATCTCGCGGCGCGGCTCTTGTCGCTCTATGAGCAACTTACCGATATTCTGCATCGGTTTGATCCGCAGGCGGCGGCGGTCGAGCAGACCTTTGTCAACAAGGATGGCGCGGGCACGCTGAAACTCGGGCAGGCGCGGGGCATTGCTCTGTTGGTGCCTGCGCAATACGGGCTGACGGTGGGGGAATATTCCCCCAATACGGTCAAGAAAACGGTGGTGGGCGTGGGCCATGCCGCCAAGGAACAGGTGGCGCATATGGTCAAGGTGCAACTGCCCGGTGTCGTGCTGGCCGGGCCCGACGCGGCGGATGCGCTGGCGATTGCGATCTGTCACGCGCATCATGCGCGGTCCTCTGACATGCTGGCGCAGGCGGTGGCGAGGGCCAGCGCATGATCGGGCGGGTTGCCGGGCGGATTGATTATCACGGCACCGATCATGTGCTGATCGACGTGCGCGGGGTGGGCTATCTGGTCTATTGCTCTGAGCGCACCTTGTCGGCATTGCCCGGAGTGGGTGGGATGACTGCCCTCTATACGGATTTGCTGGTGCGCGAGGATCTCTTGCAGCTTTTCGGCTTTCCGACACTGGTGGAAAAGGAATGGCACCGCTTGCTGATGAGTGTGCAGGGGGTGGGGGCCAAGGCCTCGCTCGCCATTCTGGGGGCGCTGGGGCCGGAGGGCGTGGGCCGGGCGATTGCGATTGGCGACTGGAATTCGGTCACGGCGGCCAAGGGCATCGGGGCCAAGACCGCGCAGCGCGTGGTCAATGAATTGAAGGACAAGGCGCCGCTGGTGATGGCGATGGGGGCGGCCCCCCCGCCAGCCCCGCCTGCGCCAGACACGGGCGAGGTGATCGAGACTGTGCTGGTGGCCGCACCAGCCCCAGTGCCCCCCAGCCCCGGCGCACAGGCCGAAGCCTTGTCGGCGCTGACCAATCTGGGCTATTCCCCCGGCGAGGCGGCGGGGGCGGTGGCGCAGGTGGCGGGCGAGATGCCCGAGGGCACGACATCCGATCTGATCCGCGCCGCCCTGCGGCGGCTGGCGCCGAAAGGGTAAACCATGATCGAGCCAGACCCGACATTGCGCGGCGCGGCCTTGCCCGAGGATCAGGACCGCAGCCTGCGGCCGCAGGCGCTCTCGGAATTTATCGGGCAGCGCGAGGCGCGGGCCAATCTGGCGGTCTTTATCCAATCCGCCCGGCAGCGCGGCGATGCCATGGATCACACGCTGTTTCACGGCCCCCCCGGTCTGGGCAAGACCACGCTGGCGCAGATCATGGCGCGCGAATTGGGGGTGGGCTTTCGCATGACCTCTGGTCCGGTGCTTGCCAAGGCCGGGGATCTCGCGGCGATCCTGACCAATCTGGAGCGCAATGATGTGCTCTTCATCGACGAGATCCACCGGCTCAACCCGGCGGTGGAAGAAGTGCTTTATCCCGCGATGGAGGATTTCGAGCTCGATCTGGTGATCGGGGCAGGGCCGGCGGCGCGCACGGTGCGGATCGAGTTGCAGCCCTTCACGCTGGTGGGGGCGACGACACGGCTGGGTCTCTTGACCACGCCCCTGCGCGACCGCTTTGGCATTCCCACGCGGCTGCAATTTTATGAGATCGACGAGTTGCACGAGATCGTGACGCGCAATGCAAAGCTCTTGAACATTCCCACCGACACCGAAGGCGCGCGCGAGATTGCGCGGCGCGCCCGCGGCACGCCGCGCATTGCCGGGCGGCTCTTGCGTCGGGTGGTGGATTTCGCGGTGGTTGAGGGCGGCGGGCGGATCAGTCGCGCGTTGGCCGATAGTTCGCTCACCCGGCTAGGCGTCGATCATCTGGGGCTGGATGGCGCCGACCGGCGCTATCTGCGCCTGATCGCCGAGGCCTATCAGGGCGGGCCAGTTGGGATCGAGACCATCAGTGCGGCGCTCAGCGAGAGCCGCGATGCGCTGGAAGAGGTGATCGAGCCGTTTCTCCTGCAACAGGGCCTGATCCAACGCACGCCGCGTGGGCGCATGCTGGCTCAGGGCGGCTGGGCGCATCTGGGGCTGGCGGCGCCGGGGCCGAAAGGGCAGAATGATCTATTTGAGGGGTAAGGCGCGGTTGGTGATGTCGGAGTTGAGTATTTTCAGAACGATGAAAGGCAAGGTGTGTCTGGGGTCTCGGGGCTTGGCATGAGCGAGACCCTGACCCCCGACGAGATCGCGGCGCTGTTTACGCGTGCGG
>JBLRXE010000283.1:0-3840 GCA_047920895.1 Roseovarius sp. | reverse complement strand
GAGAAGAAGTGTTTTCATCTTTGGGGTCCTTTTGGGTGTGGTGTCTGACGGCATGGCAATCAGCCCTTGTCGCCGGGTCTTGGGGTCAGGTGTGTTTTCGCATCATTCACGCGGCTGAATTCGGGCAGTTCGCCCGTCCATTCGTAGGCTTGCTCGCCGGGTGGGTTTTCATACCAGCCAGGGTCGCTATAATCGTGGGGCGCGATCCCCTCGCGCACCTTCACGACCGAGAACATGCCTCCCATTTCAATCGGGCCATGCGGTCCCCAGCCGGTCATCATCGACACGGTGTTGTCGGGCAGCTCCATCTCCATCTTGCCCATGTCCGCCATGCCAGCCGTGCCCATTGGCATGTACTCAGGCTGGAAGCTACGGATCTTGCGCGTCAGTTCGGATTTGTTGACCCCGATGAAGGTGGGCACGTCATGGCCCATTGCGTTCATCGTGTGATGCGACTTGTGGCAATGGATCGCCCAGTCGCCCAAGTGATCGGCGGTGAACTCATAGGCGCGCATCGCACCCACCGGAATGTCGATGGAGACTTCGGGCCATTGCGCGCTTTCTGGCACCCAGCCACCATCGGTGCAGGTGACCTTGAAGTCATAGCCGTGCATGTGCATTGGATGGTTCGTCATGGTCAAATTGCCCACACGCACACGAACCCGGTCGCCCTTATTGACGACCAGAGGGTCGATATCGGGAAAAATCCGGCTGTTCCATGTCCACAGGTTGAAATCTGCCATAGTCATGATCCGGGGCACATAGGTACCGGGGTCGATGTCGAAGGCGTTCAGCATGATCAGGAAGTCACGATCAACTGGCATGAAGGTTGGATCTTTGGGATGGACCACGAACATGCCCATCATGCCCATCGCCATCTGCACCATCTCATCGCCGTGAGGGTGATACATGAAGGTGCCAGATTTGATCAGGTCAAACTCGTAGACATAGGTCTTGCCCGGCGGAATCGCCGGATGACTGAGTCCGGCGACGCCGTCCATGCCTGATGGCAGGATCATCCCGTGCCAATGGATTGTGGTATGCTCGGGCAATTTGTTGGTCACGAAGATCCGGACACGGTCACCCTCGACCGCCTCGATGGTGGGGCCGGTGGATTGGCCGTTATAGCCCCACAGATGAGCGACCATGCCTTCGGCCAGCTCCCGCTCTACCGGTTCGGCGACAAGGTGGAATTCTTTGACACCGTTGTTCATACGATGCGGCAGGGTCCAGCCGTTCAATGTAACCACAGGCGTGTAATCCGGTCCCGATGTCGGGCGCGGCGTAATCTGGGTTGCAGCACTATCCATGACCGCCGCTTCGGGCAGACCCATGTTGGCGGTCTGCGCCCATGATCGTGAGGAGACAAGGGCCGCACCAGCAGCACCTGCACCCAATAATTGTCGTCTGTTCAACATCTTATCCATCCTCTCAATGATCGGCATCGCCTGCAGCGGCGAGGGCGGCGGTGGCAGAAGGGGCAGAAGCACCCGCGCCGCCGCCATAGATCGCGGCAGTCAGATCGGCCTCGGCCAGATAGAAATCGCGCTTGGCATTGGCGGCCTGCAACTCGGCCCCCATCCTGTCGCGGGCGGCGCTGATCAGCTCAAAGGTGCTGGTGATCATCCCGTTATAGGACAGCAGCCCCTCTTCCTCGACCGTCGTCCTGAGCGGGACCAGGACATCGCGGTAATGCTGCGCGATGCGGTAGGTTGCACGATATCCGGCCTCGGCGGCGCGGGCTTCGGACCGGACATTGACGGCCTTCTGGGCCAGAACATTTGCCGCCTGAAGATAGGAGAGCTCCGCCTTGCGCATCCGGGCCTTACCGGTGTCGAAGATCGGGATCGCGAATTCCAGCTCAAGCTGCGGACTGGCTTCGGTCCGCCTGCGGCCATCCTCAACCTCGCGCTCGGCCTCGACCCCGGCGATCAGTTCCAGATCGGTGACCAAGCGGGTCCGGTCGGTGAGGCCAAAGGCCGCCGCCTGCACCTCGAGATCCAGCTTGGCGACGCGCAGATCGACGCGGTTGTTCAGCGCCCGCGCTTCGATCCCTGCGACAGACCCGAGGCTACGCGGCAAGGCTGGCAGAGCATCAGGCACAAAGTAGCCCACGTCATCACCCCAGAGACCCATCAGCCGCGTCAATTCCTCCTTGGCGCGGCTGGCGTTCAGCCTTGCTTGGGCCAGTTGTCCGGCCAGTTCCGCGTTGAAGGCGAATTCGCGCGCCTGTCCCGCCTTATTCAGGGCACCCGTCTCGCCCAGACGTTGCGCCAGTTCCGCGCCGGCATCCGAGGTGACCTTGGCCCGTTGCAGATAGCTGACGGTTTCAAAGGCTGCGACTGCATTGATCCACGCCGCGCGGGTCTGGCTGGCGAGGGCCAGCGTGTCGTTGACGGCGCGTGCCTGCGCTGAGCGGAAGTTCACATCTGCCAGCGCCATGCGCTGCTGGCGTGTTTGTGCGGCCAGCAGGTTGGAAGCAATCATGCCTTCAATGGCGCGGTAAGCCCCAAGTTCGGCCGCGCCGATCCCCAAAATGCCGATCGACACGACGGGATTGACAGGGGTGGCTTCTTGCCATGCGGTGGCGGCCGATAGACCAATATCGGCATAGGACGCCTGTAAGCCCTTGTTGTTCAGCAGCGCTACCTGCACGGCGGTATCGGCAGAGATGGTCTTGCCCTGCACCAAGGCACGCACCTCGCGCTGGATCGCTTCATTCTCGGCCTGTGATTGGGCAAATGCCGTGCGCTTGCCGATGGTCGCGGAGGTCTGCGCGGAGACAGCGGCAAATCCGGCTTTGGGTGACGTGTACATATCGGGCACGGCGCTGGCACAGGCGGCCAGCACAAGCGGCAGCCCGATCAAAAGAGGGAGTGGTCTGCGACGCATCAGTTGGCCTCCGATTGTTCGTCATTCACTTCGCGCCAGTCGCGTGGCCCGGATGGGCTGCGGTCGGTGAAGCCTGCGAACGGGTCGCGGTAGGTGACGGGCGAGGTGCGTGACGCGTTGGTCACGTGTTGCTGGCTGGCAATGTCCGGCAAGGGTGTGACCGCTTGCGCACATGCCCCCAACGCAAGGGCGCTTGCCCCGGCAATGAGGTTAAATTTCATCTGGAGTCCCTGATCATTCGGTGTCCATCCAAGGATCGACACGCATCACAATGGTGATCCCGCCAGCGGGATCGCGATCAGATCAGATGTTTGGGAGGTCGCCGATGTTCAATCGGATCGAATGGCGAAAAGCTGGACAGCCAGCTTGCCTCATGATCTGCTCTATGTACATCAGGAAGTCCTGAGGCGGTTTGCGCAAGCACTGCTGCCATGCAGATCCCCTGGCAGCAGTTCGGCGTGTCCTTGGTTGTGTCGCTCTCAGACGCGGTCAGCTGACCCTGAGCGTCTCTAATGTCGTGATGTGCATGAGAACCCTGTTCACCATGCTGCACACTCTCTGCGTTCTGCGCCACTATCGGGTCATGCGCCGAGGAATGGGCGTGCGCCGATGATGGCGGGTAAAGGATCAAGGACATAAGCAAGGCGACGCAAAACAGCGTCTTGACCAGCCCGAAAGTGATTGCCCTTTTAACCATCCCCCGTGAATGTCCGTTCATCGTAAAGCTGTCAATGATCGATCAATAGGCCCGGTTTACTTTTTCGTGAAACGGGCGTGCGAAGCTATGTGCCGGTCGCAATGGACACTTCCTTCGAGCATCGACGGATCTTTACCCTCACGCGCAAATCGAAGGCCCAAAGATGAAGGGCGGGAAGCCGAGACAAAAGGGAAAACTTGCGCGGGGGCGGGTCAACGCTCACCATGAGCGGATGGAGACTTTAGTCAATC
>JBLRXE010000282.1:0-3853 GCA_047920895.1 Roseovarius sp. | reverse complement strand
GGTCGAGGAGGGCTTTCGCGGCTGGGGTCGCGTGGTCCCCGATTTCGACACCGGGCAATTCCGCTTTGCCACCGTCAAGCCTGGCCCCGTCATGGGCCGCAACGCCCGCCCCATGGCCCCGCATCTCAACCTCTGGCTGGTCGCGCGCGGGCTTAACGTGGGCCTCAACACCCGGATGTATTTCGGCGATGAACCCGCCGCCAATGCCGCCGACCCGGTCCTGAACCTCGTGGAACAGGCCCACCGCCGCGCCACCCTGATTGCCCGCGCCGATGGCTCCACCTACCATTTCGACATCCGCCTTCAGGGCGACGCCGAAACCGTCTTTTTCGATGTCTGAGGCCGCCATGACCAACCCCTGCATCCTCTGTGTCGCCATCACCGGCTCGCTCCCCACCAAGGCCAACAACCCCGCCGTGCCGATCACGATCTCGGAACAGATCGAGAGCACCCATGAGGCGTTCGAGGCCGGGGCCACCATCGCCCATTGCCATGTGCGCGACGACGCAGGCCGCCCCACCTCCGACCCCGAGCGGTTCGCCCGGCTCAAGGAAGGGCTGGAAAAACACTGCCCCGGCATGATCATCCAGCTTTCCACCGGCGGCCGCTCCGGTGCCGGGCATGAGCGCGGCGGCATGCTGCCACTCCGCCCCGATATGGCCTCGCTCTCGGTGGGCTCCAACAACTTCCCCACCCGCGTCTATGAAAACAGCCCCGATCTCGTGGACTGGCTCGCCTCGGAAATGCGCGCCCATGACGTCAAGCCGGAAATCGAGGCGTTTGACCTCGGCCATGTGATCCAAGCCTGCACCATGGCCGCCGACGGACGCCTGAAATCGCCGCTCTATGTGCAATTCGTCATGGGCGTGAAAAATTCCATGCCCGCCGATGAACGCGTGCTCGATTTCTATATCGAGACCCTCAAGCGCCTCGCCCCCGATGCTGAGTGGTGCGGCGCGGGCATCGGCCCGGCCCAGATCACCCTCAACGAATGGTGCATCGCCAAAGGCGGCCACACCCGCACCGGGCTTGAGGATAACGTGCGCCTTGACCGCGACCGCCTTGCCCCCTCCAACGCCGCCCTCGTGCGCCGCGCGGCAGAACTGTGCGAGAAATACGAACGCCCCGTCGCCACATGGCAAGAGGCGCGGGCCATTCTCGGGCTGAGGCCCCCGGCATGACCCGCTTTGCCCGGCCCCAGGACGTCACACTCCACTATCACCACCACGCAGGCAACCCCGCCCGCCGCTCCATTGTCTTCGCCAATTCCCTCGGCACCGACCTGCGCATCTGGGACGACCTGCGCCGCCAATTGCCCCCCGAAATCCCCACCCTCGCCATGGACAAACGCGGCCATGGCCTCAGCGAACACGGGCCGATCACCATCGCCACCCTCGCCGCTGACCTCGCCGCGCTGATGGACCTTCTGCAACTCTCAGACGCCCTGATCTGCGGCGTCTCCGTGGGCGGCATGATCGCGCAATCGCTGGCCCATCAGCGCCCCGATCTTGTGGCAGGGCTGATGCTGTGCAACACCGGGGCACAGATTGGCACGGCAGAGGCATGGAACATGCGCATCAACACCGTCCAGACCAGCGGCATCGCAGCCATGGCCGACGCCATTCTCGACCGCTGGTTCGCCCCCGACTGGCACGCGGCGCATCCCGTGGCGCTCTCGGGCTGGCGACAAATGCTGATCCGCACGCCCGCTGATGGCTACGCCGCCACCTGCGCCGCAATCCGCGATGCCGACCTTACCAACAGCACCTCACGCCTCACTCTCCCCGCCCTCTGCGTATCCGGCGCACAAGACGGCGCCACCCCGCCGCCGCTGGTCGAGGCGCTGGCCAAGATGATCCCCGGCGCGCGCTACACCTGCCTCGACGGTGTCGGCCACCTCCCCTGCATCGAGACCCCAGACCGCCTCACCCCGCTCCTGCGCGACCTCTACGGCACGCTCGCATGACCGGCGTTTTCGATCACCCCTGGCTTGGCGCGCTCTTCGGTGATCCCGAACTTGCCGCCCTCTGGTCGCCCGACACCCAACTCAACCATATGCTGCGGTTCGAGGCCGCATGGACCCGCGCCCTGGGCCATGTCGGGCGGATTGATCCGACCACAGCCGAAGAAACCGCCCGCCACATCCTCAGCACCACCCCCGATCTCATGGCGCTGGCCAGCGGCACCGCCCGCGACGGCCTGCCCATCCCGGCCCTTGTCCAGATGCTCAAGGCGACCGCCCCCGATCCCACCGCCGTGCATCAGGGCGCCACCTCGCAAGACGTGCTCGACACCGCCCTCGCCCTTACCCTTCAGGCGACCAGCACGCTCTTGAATCAACGCCTCACCGCCCTGCAATCGGCACTGGAAAACCTCGACCACCGCTTTGGGGCAAACCCCCTCATGGGTCGCACCCGGATGCAGGCCGCCATGCCGCTCCACGTCACCGACCGCTTGCGCCCCTGGATCACGCCGCTCGCGACCCATCGCACCCGCTTGGCCCGCGCCACCGACGGGGTCGCCCTCCTGCAATTCGGCGGCGCTGTGGGCGACCGCGCCGCCATGGGTGCCGATGCCCCCCGCATCGCGGCGCATCTGGCCAATGCCTTGGGCCTCGGCAATCCGCCCGCCTGCTGGCACGCCACGCGCGAGGGTCTCGCCGAATATGCAAGCACCCTCTCGCTCATCTCCGGCACACTCGCCAAGATGGGGCAGGACATCACCCTGATGGCCCAACAAGGGATTGACGAAATCCGTCTCACCGGCACCGGCACCTCCTCGGCCATGCCCCACAAGCAAAACCCCATCCTCGCGGAATTGCTCGTGACACTTGGCCGCTTCAACGCGGTGCAGGTCTCAGCCCTGCATCACGCGGTGATCCATGAACAGGAACGCTCGGGCACGGCTTGGGCGCTGGAATGGATGGTCCTGCCGCACATGGCGCAGGCCACGGGCCGCGCCCTCACTGCCGCCTTGGAGCTATGTCACGCCGTGACCCACATCGGCCTCAGAACGGCACCGCCGCCCGAAACTTGACGCCGGCACCGCCATCGGGATGGCGCAGCCGCAATTCCTCGGAATGCAGCATCAGGCGCGGGAAATCCCGCGCCGCCCCGCTGGCATAGAGCGGGTCGCCCAAAATCACATGGCCCAGCGCCAGCATATGCACCCGCAACTGATGGCTCCGCCCGGTCTTGGGGCTGAGCCGCACCCGGCTTTCCTCGTCGCCCGCGCGCAGCACCCGCCATTCGGTCAAGGCCACGCGCCCGGTCTCGTGACAGACCTTTTGCAACGGACGATTGGGCCAATCCACGATGAGCGGCAGATCGACCACGCCCGTCTCCGGCTCCATCCGCCCCCAGACCCGCGCCACATAGGTCTTGCGCGTCTGCCGCTTCTCGAATTGCAACCCCAGATGCCGCTGCGCATGCGGCGTCAGCGCAAAGATCATCACGCCCGACGTATCGCGATCCAGCCGATGCACCAAGAGCGCGGTGGGAAACACATCCCGCACCCGCGCCATCAGGCAATCGGCCAGATGCGCGCCCTTGCCCGGCACACTCAAGAGGCCCGCAGGCTTGTTGACCACGACGATCTCGTGATCGTCATGCAGCACCTCAAGCGGATCGGTCGGCGGATCATAGTCACTCATGGCCGCGCCTTACACGACCCGCCCCGCCATGACCACTCCCGCTTTCATCTGGCCCGAAATACCTCGGGGGTGTGGGGGCAGCGCCCCCACCCGGCTCACGCCTTCACGCGCTCGGATTTGGGATCATACATCGGCCTGAGCGACGCCTCCGCCTTCACCCTCACCCCCGCCACATCCACCTCATAAGAGGACGCCAAAACC
>JBLRXE010000281.1:0-3883 GCA_047920895.1 Roseovarius sp. | reverse complement strand
CCACGCAATGCCTTGCCGTCAATGGCGATCACATCACCGTCTTTCAGCAGAGACGCGACCTCGGCCAGCACCTTGCCGAAGGCCGCATCCAGCGCCTTGGGATCGATCATCGCGAACACATCGGAGAACGTGTCATGCGAGGGTATGGCGTGCTTGAGCTTCAGGAAGTCTCTGAAAACGTTCTCTTTTGTACGCCCGAACTCTGCCATCTCCGTGCAGGAACTGGAGCCGCAGAGCACTGAAACAAACGCAATCACAAGCAACTCCCCAAGGTCATGGCGGGCATTGCTGGCCCGCGGATCAGGAATATTGCTAAAGGCGTCGAGGAAAATCTGCATGACAGGAGGCTCCAAATTGATGACACCACCATCCAGAATCCATCACGCCAACAAGCGCAACCCACTTACCTACCCAGCCATGTCCAAAAGCGATTCTCCTGTTCCCTCAGCGTGATCAGAATAGTCACTTCTGGCCCGAAAACCTGCAAATTCCTATCAGCGCATAGCTCCCAGCTTTCTGGATCAACTCCGACTAAAGACTCAAGACTTATCAGATTGGTGACAGACTCATTCCCGAAGAACTCTTCTACATAACTCCGTATGTGTTGTTCGGATGCATAGCCCCAGTATAGCGCCAATAGTGCCCTCTTCACCGTCGGGGTCGCAAGCCTGATATAATCATGCTGCTCCAGCATCGGAAAAACCGCATGCTGCAACCAAGTGGTTTGAGTTTTCGGCAACCCGATATGCACTATATTCGACATTGAACCAAAGCGCCTCAGGACTTGTTCGCAATACGCTGGAATGCGTCATTACTGTTGCTCAATGTGGCCCAGTCACCACACCCGACGATCTGCCCATTCTCCATCACCACAATCCGATCGCAACGCTTCACCGTGCTTAGCCGATGGGCTATCGTCAGCACCGTCTTGTCGCCGGGCAGGGCCTCTATCGCCTCCATCACCTCGGACTCGGTGAGGTTGTCGAGCGCCGAAGTGGCCTCGTCGAACACGATCAGATCGGCATCATGATACAGCGCGCGAGCTATACCGATGCGCTGGCGCTGCCCGCCCGACAGGCGCACTCCGCGCTCACCGATGGTCGTGGCATAGCCGTCGGGCAGTACTTCACGGATAAACGAGTCGATCCGTGCGATCTCGGCGGCGCGGCACACGCGAGCCGCGTCAATCTCCTGCGGCGCCACGCCAAGGGCTATATTCTCGGAGATGCTGGCATCGGTCAGGAAAATGTCCTGCGGCACATAGCCAACAGTTTGCTGCCAAGCCCGCAGGTTGCCTTCGGTAATCTCCATGCCGTCTACCAGAATGCGCCCCGTACAGGGTGGAAGCAGGCCGAGAATCAAATCCGCCAGCGTTGTCTTGCCGGCCCCGGTGCTGCCTACGATGCCTATCCGCTCACCCGCACGGATATCGAACGAGACATCCTTTAATCCGGCAAGTTCGGAATTCGGATAATGGTAGGAGACCCCCAGGAACTCAAGGCAATGCTTCAGGCCGAGCGCCGAAGGGATAACCTGAGGCAGGTTGCCCGATCTGGCCTTGCCCATCAGGTCGTCATGGACGACGTCCACCGCGGCTCCACCCGCCTGAAGTCGCGCCAAAGACTGATATAGTTTCCCGAGTTCCGGCATTAGACGCTGGCCGGCAAAGGCAAACACGCCCAGTATAGGCAGGATACCCCCGAGTGCCGCACCGGAGGCAAGCCCTTCTGCATCCATCAGCACGACGCAAAGCAGTATAACTCCGCCAAACGCAACAGCCTGCAACGCGAATTGCGGCACTTGCGACAACACTTGCACCTTCACGATCGCGCGCGCCATGCGCCGCGATGGATTGGCATATCGAGCAGCGTAAGACCTTTCGCGCCCGAGAAGCTTGATGTCCTTGATCCCACCAAGCGCCTCGCTGGCAATGCGGAACCGCTCGCTGTTGGCCGCGGCGCGCACATGTCCGTAGCCTTTAAGAATGCGGCGGCTGAAAAAATACACCGCGCCGTAAATGCTGCCTAGGACACCGAACGCGATCAGGGCGATCAGTGGGTCCACCCACAAAAGCAGCCCGACAATCGCAAAAACTGTGAGCATCGCAGCGATGAGTTCCGCAGCGGGACGAAGAAACTGCACCACCAATTGCTCCGACTCCGCAAGCACCCGTGTACTCATCTCGCCCGTATGCCGGTTCAAAAAAAATGGATAGGGCTGACGCAGATAGGCAACCAGAAGACGGTGGCTAATGGAGTGGACGCGCATCATGGCAAAACGTTCGACCACATAGGTCTTCGCGATCTGGATCACGCTCGTCATCACGATTACGGCGAAAGACACACCACCCAGCGCAACCAGAAATGCATAATCCTCATCGAAGCCGAATTTCTCATAAGCCCAAGCCAAAGCCGGAACCCGCTCGATCCTGCCGGGATCGGAAAGCACCGACAGAAACGGCAAGACTGAGCCGACCATTAGCGCCGAGGACAACGCGCCGAGAATTACGACGGCGAGGGTGATCCACGCATTGCGACGCTCACGCGCATCCAGCAACGCCCATGCTTTCTTCCATGTTCTGAAGTCGATCACAGCCTCAGATCACTTTCTTCGCGTGAAAAGACGCTCTTCAAGTCGCAGAATACCGCGTGATCCCGCCCGTAGCCGCGCAGCGCTGCAGCACCAGCACTGCGGAAACTGTCATGGGCGACCGCCAGGATGATCCCGTCATAGTCGCCTTGGATTGGCGTCTTGATCAGCTCTAGCCCGTATTCATGGAGCGCCTCGTCGGATTCGGCCCAAGGGTCATGCACATCGACATGCACGCCATAATCGCGCAGCTCCGCCACGACATCGACCACGCGCGTATTGCGCAGATCCGGGCAATTTTCCTTGAAGGTCAATCCCAGCACCAGCACGCGCGCGCCATCCACATGGATACGGCGCTTCAGCATGGCCTTGACCAGTTGGCTGGCAACATAAGCGCCCATCCCGTCATTGATGCGCCGCCCGGCAAGAATGACCTGCGGGTGATAGCCTAACGCCTCGGCCTTGTGGGTCAGGTAATAAGGGTCCACCCCGATGCAGTGGCCGCCCACCAGACCTGGGCGGAAGGGGAGGAAGTTCCACTTCGTCCCTGCTGCTTTCAGCACGGCCTCGGTGTCGATGCCCATGCGATTGAAGATGATGGCGAGTTCGTTGACGAGCGCGATATTCAGGTCGCGCTGTGTGTTCTCGATCACCTTCGCCGCCTCAGCCACGCGGATGGACTCCGCCTTGTAGGTGCCTGCCGTGATAATATCGGCGTAGAGCGCATCGACCTTCGCGGCGATCTCGGGGTTAGAACCGGAAGTGACTTTTCGGATCGTGGTCAGGCGGTGCGCTTTGTCACCAGGGTTGATGCGTTCAGGGCTGTAACCGCAAAAGAAGTCAACTTTGTATTGAAGGCCCGAAATACGCTCGAGGACGGGCACGCAATCTTCCTCGGTCGCGCCTGGATAGACTGTTGATTCATAGATGACGATATCGCCCCGTTTCAGGGCGCGCCCCACAGTTTCGGAGGCTTTCAGCAGCGGTGTCAGGTCCGGCCGTTTGTGGGCATCAATTGGAGTTGGGACGGTTACGATGAAGATCTTTGCGGCTGACAAATCTGTAGGCTCAGCAGTCAAGGTCAGATGCTGGGCCTCCGCAAGCTCCTCAGCCGCGACTTCGCGTGTGGCATCACGGCCCGCGCGCAACTCGGCAATGCGCGCCGAATTGATATCAAAGCCGATCACTGGGCGCTTCTTGCCAAATTCGACGGCCAGCGGCAGGCCGACATAGCCAAGGCCGATAACAGCGATGGTTTCCTGAGCATTGGTCACTGAATCATTTCCCATAATAG
>JBLRXE010000280.1:0-3900 GCA_047920895.1 Roseovarius sp. | reverse complement strand
GCTGATTGCCGATTTCAATCTGCCCGATGATCAGATCGTCGCCAAGATCACCACCGCGCGCATGATCTCGCCCACGGGGCGGCATGTGGATATTCCCATCGAGAACGGCTTTGTCGGGATGGTGGATCGCGAACATTTCGACGAATTCCTGCGGGTGCGTGCCGCAGAGGCCGGGGCGGTGCGCGCCACCGGCACCTATCTGCGGATCGACCGCAGCGGGCCGACACCGGCGGTGATCTACCGCGACAAGGTCACGGGCAACGAGCGCAGCCTGCCCACGCGCCTGATCATCGGGGCGGATGGGGCGCGGTCCAATGTGGCGCGCGACGAGGTGCCGGGGGCCGAGCGTATCCCCTATGTCATCGCCTATCACGAGATCATCGAGGCCCCGGAAGCAACCGCCGCCTATGATCCCAAACGCTGTGACGTGATCTATGACGGCGCGATTTCGCCAGATTTCTATGGCTGGGTGTTTCCGCATGGCAAATCGGCCAGTGTGGGCATGGGCAGCATGATCAAGGATGTCGATCTCAAGCAGGCCACTGCCGATCTGCGCGCGGCCTCTGGTTTGACCGACTGTCCGACGATCCGGCGCGAAGGGGCACCAATTCCGCTCAAGCCGCTCGAGTGTTGGGACAATGGCCGCGATGTGGTTTTGGCGGGCGATGCGGCGGGAGTCGTGGCGCCGTCCTCGGGCGAGGGGATTTATTACGCCATGGTGGGCGGACGCGTGGCCGCGACAGCGGCGAGCGCCTGTCTTGCCTCAGGGCGGGTGCGAGATCTCAAATTGGCTCGGCAACTCTTCATGCGCGAGCATAAAACCGTGTTCCGGGTTCTGGCGTCGATGCAGAATGCCTATTATAGGTCCGACGAGCGGCGCGAGCGGTTTGTCTCGCTCTGCCATGACGTTGATGTGCAGCGGCTGACCTTTGAGGCCTATATGAACAAGAAACTGGTGCGTGCGCGGCCCATGGCGCATCTCAAGATCGGGTTGAAGAACCTCGCCCATCTGACGCGGCTGGTCTCCGCGACCCGCACATGACCGCGCTCATCCCGACATGGATCGGCTGCGATCTGGTGGCCGTGGACAAGCTCGAGGCGCATCAGCGCGGGCTGCGGCACAAGGCGGTGTCGGTCTTTGTCATGGCAGGCGCGGATCTCTTGATCCAGCGGCGCGCGCTTGGCAAGTATCACACGCCCGGTCTGTGGGCCAATACCTGTTGCACGCATCCGCATTGGGGCGAAGATCCGCTGGCCTGCGCGCATCGCAGATTGTCCGAAGAATTGGGCATCACCGGCCTCTCGCTCACCCACCGCGATCAGGTTGAATATCGCGCTGATGTGGGGGGCGGGCTGACCGAGCATGAGGTGGTGGATATGTTCATGTGCCGTCTGCCTGCGCGCTGTGCCCTCGATCCCAACCCGGATGAGGTGATGGATACGCGCTGGATTTCGCTCAATGCGCTGAATGCCGCGATCCGCACGCATCCCACGCGCTATACGCCGTGGCTGCGGATTTACATGGCCGAGCACGCCGCGCAGATCTTCGCCTGAGCGCGCCTACATCTGTCCCATGAGCGCCAGCCCGGCGTAGAGTGTGAGCGCGCCCAAGAGGATCGCCACGATCACATTGCGCAGCACATAGCCTGCAATCAGCGTCACCAAAGCCGCCGCCATGCGCGGCGCATCGAGGGTGCCACCCGTTGCCGCAGGCCAGACCACCAGCGGGGCCACCAGCCCCGGCAGCACCGCAACCGCGGTATAGCGCAGGTGGCGCAAAAGCCACGCGGGCAGGGGACGGTTGCCGATCAACCCGGTAAAGACGAACCGCAGCCCGAAACTGCCCAGACCCAAGAGCACGATCACGGTCCAGAGGCTCGTTTTGTCGATCATGGCAAATGCGCCTCGTTGCGCCGCTCGAGGATCAGCTCGACCTGCGCGCCGGTCATCATGCCCGCAAGGCCGGCAACCAGCAGCCCGAGGTTATAGGGCAGGAAGGCAAAGACCAGCGCCAAGGTCACGGACACAAAGGCCGCCGCCAGATGCGCAGGCGTGCGCAGCATCGGCGCGATCATCGCCAGAAACGTGATCGGCAGCGCGAAATCGAGCGCCAGCCCCCCAGGGATCGAGGTGCCGACCAACGCGCCGACCAGTGTGAAAATATACCACAGCGGGCATATGGGCGTGACCACGCCAAAAAAATACGAGAGCCGTTGCGGTATCGACCAGTCAGGGTTCTTCTCAAAGGCGACGATGGCGCATGTATAGCTCTGGTCCACCGTGAAATAGGCCGCCAACGCCCGCTGACCCAAACTCGCCCCGCCGATATAGGGCGTGAGCGAGGCCGAATACATCGCCATCCGCAGATTGACAGCCAAGGCAGAGATCAGCGCAATCGCCGTAGGTGCGCCATCGCTGAGCAATTGCAGCGCCGTAAACTGCGCCGCCCCGGCAATCACCAGAACTGAGAAACTAAGCGTTTCAAACACGTTCAACCCGGCCTCGGTCGCCACCACGCCAAACAGCAGGGAAAACGGCACGATCACCAGAATAAAAGGCGCACCATCGCGCACGCCTTGCCAATAGGTCGAATTGGTGGTTTGCCTATGCACCGCTTGCCCCTAAGTTGCCCCCGTGCTCTGACACCGCCTATCCAATGCCAGAAGGAGATGCAATTGGCCACGACCGAGAACCTCCTGTCCTATCTCATCGCGCCCGACCCGGCCGCCCCGCGCCTCACGCGCGCGGTTGAAGGCATGGATCATGAGGGCAAGCGCACACAGATTTCTGTGGTCGAGGAGCGCCCGCTTACGATTTTCCTCAACGCGCAGGAAATCGTGACCGCCATGACGATTGGCGATTATCCTCAATATCTGGCGCTCGGGTTCCTGCGCAATCAGGGGATGCTTGGACCGCAGGAGAAGGTCTTGGGCGTGGACTATGATGAAGAACTGGACACGGTCGTCGTGCGCACCGACGGCCAGACCAATTACGAGGAAAAGCTCAAGAAAAAAACCCGCACCAGCGGTTGCGCCGTGGGCACCGTCTTTGGCGACATGATGGAGGGGCTGGAGGGCGTGACCCTGCCTGCCGTGACGGTCAAGACCTCTGATCTCTATGCCTTGGCCAGCGTGATCAACCGCACGCCGTCGCTCTATCTTGAGGCGGGGGCGATTCATGGCACCGTGCTCTGCCAAGGCAACCGCCCGCTGGTCTACATGGAGGATGTGGGCCGCCACAACGCCGTCGACAAGATCGCAGGATGGATGCTGAGCGAGGGGGTCGATGCGGGCGACAAACTGCTTTACACCACCGGGCGGCTGACCTCGGAAATGGTGATCAAGACCGCGATGATGGGGATTCCGGTGCTGGCCTCGCGCTCTGGCTTTACCGCTTGGGGTGTGGAAATCGCACGTCAGGTGGGGCTGACGCTGATTGGCCGGATGCGCGGCAAACGCTTTGTCTGCCTCTCGGGGGATGACCGCCTCTTGCGGGATGCAGACCCCGACAGCGTAGGGGATGAGGACAAGAAACACCGCCGCAAAGGGGCAGACGCGTGACGGAGGAGTTCCAACCAGCCCGCGACGGCGATCAGGATGAGATCATAGCGCTCTGGACGCGCGCGGGGATGTTGCGTCCTTGGAACAGACCAGATGCCGACATCGCGGCAATCCGCGCCAATCCGAAATCGGCGCTGCTCGTGGCGCGTGCCGATGGCACTCTCGTTGCGACAGTGGCGGTCGAGGATGGCGGGCATCGTGCTTGGGTCTATTACCTCTGCTCCGCACCGGATTTGCGCGGTCAAGGTTGGGGGCGGCGGGCAATCGCTGCCGCCGAAGCTTGGGCGTGTCGGAATGGACAATTCAAGATTCAGCTTCTTGTCCGCCGCTCGAATGCGCC
>JBLRXE010000279.1:0-3934 GCA_047920895.1 Roseovarius sp. | reverse complement strand
TCAGAAGCGGCTGCTCCGCCCCCAGCGTCGCGCTGGCGAAGGGCATGCGGGTGAAGCCGCTCACGGGCGGCGTTCCATAGGTCGTCTCGAACGCAAGCGCCATCAGCGCCCGCGCGCCTTGCGCACGTGCCATGGGGGTCTCCTGTGATGGAATGGAGTCAGGCCAGCTGGTCGGCCGTGGAATAGTGCAGCACCACCGGGATCACGGTAGCCTTCAGGCTGGCCGCGCCCTCGATGGGTAGATCGACGGGGCGCGGAGCCTCCGCCTCGATCCAGTCGCAGCGCCCGAGCAGGGTGCGGTCGGCCGAAATGGCCGCACCGATCCGCCCGATCAGATGGTCAAAGCGCGCATCCCGGTCCTCGCTGGTTTGCACGATCACCTCAAGCTCGGCGCGGTGCTGATAGTGATACAAGAGCGGCGACAGCGTGACGCCAGGCTCGCCCGGGTTGCCGTCGCGCAGGATCATCAGGCCCGAGGGCGGTATGCGCTCGGGCAGAACCTCGCCGCGCAGCACTGGCACATGCGGGACCGTGCGCAAGAGGTCCGCAAGCGCGGTGAGGATGGTTTCGCGGGTTGTGGGCACGGTTCGGTTTCCTGTGCGAACTAGACGTCACGGCGTCATTGTGGTACTCAGGTATTACTCGATGATACCCATGCGAGGGATTTGAACATGAATGCCGTCAGACCTGTTGCCGTCAAACTGGACGAAGTCACGCGCAACCGGCTTCAGAAGCTGGCCGAGGCCCGTGATCGCACACCGCACTGGATTTTGCGCGAGGCAGTCGCTGAATTTCTGGATCGCGAAGAAAAGCGCGAGGCCTTTCGTCAAGCCGCACGTGAGGCATGGCAAGAATATGAACTGACCGGATTGCACGTGACGCATAGCGAGGCAGATGCCTGGCTGGCGCGCCTCGAGGAGGGAGAAACTTGCGAGCCGCCTGAATGCCACAACTGATCTGGTCGCCAGCAGCGCTGCGTGACGTTGATCGTTTGCACCGCTTTCTCGTCGAGAAGAACGCCTCTGCTGCCAGAGAAGCCATCAAGGCCATCAGAACTCACGTCAATATACTGGCGCAACAACCCGGTGCCGGACGCCCTGCTGAACAGATGGCACCAGAGTTTCGGGAATGGATCATCCCTTTCGGTGGCAGTGGTTACATAGCCCTCTACCGATATGATGGCGAAAAGGCAGTCATTTTGGCCGTCCGTCATCAGCGAGAAGCGGGGCACTGAAGACCATTCGCTAGGCGCGATCAGAAATCCAAAAGAGCGCCACCAAACTGCGACAGGTCCAGTCCAATAGAGATATATCAGCGGCGAGAGCGTGACGCCCGGCTCGCCGGGGTTGCCATCGCGCAGGATCATCAGACCCGAGGGCGGAATACGTTCGGGCAGGACTTCACCGCGCAGAACCGGCACATGTGGTACCCTGCGCAACAAATCCGCCAGGGCGGTGAGGATGGTTTCGCGTGGGGTGGGCATTTTATCCATTAGGTTTACAGCGGCTTTGGATGAACCGTCTTCGGCAAACCATCGCCATTGACTCGTACGGCGCAACCCCGTACATCTCTGCGAGAAGGAGATTGAGCATGTTCGCCATCAAAAAAGTCACATCAACCCCAGGCAAGATGGAAGCGCGCAAAGAACTGCGCATGCACCGTGCCGACGAGGAGCGGATCCGCGCCGCCGCTGCGGCCACGGGTCTGCAAGAAGCCGACTTTATCCGGCAGGCTGCACTGCTGCGCGCACAGGAAGTAGAGCAGCGCATGTCACTCTCGATCTTGCCACATGAAACCTTCGAAGCTTTCCGGAATGCCGTCGACGCTCCTGGCAAAATCGTACCGAGTCTGGCGCGTGCCGCTGAAGCATCAAAGGGCCTGTTGAAGGATGCCATCTGACAGTGCGGCAGGAACCGCCGCTCTTTCCATTGCAAAATTCGAGAAGGCACTGCATGATCGCAGTGCTTTTTCTTGCGGTTTCGCACCAATCGACAACTTCCTGAAATCCTCGCTCTCAGATCAGATCAAGGGTGGGCTGGTCACTGCATGGGTCGCGACATCGGGAGTTGATCCCGCCGTACTCGGCTTCTACACCTTGGGCGCCATGGCAGTCCGCGCCCACTTTGGACCATCCAAATGGCAGCGCTCAGGCGTGCCCGACATTCCAGTAATCTATATTCGGGTCGTTGCCGTTCGTTTGGACATGCAAGGGAGAGGCCTCGGCACCGCCCTTTTGCTCGATGCCATGAAACGGAGTGTGGGAATCACGGAGCAGATGGGCGCAGCGGCTATTCTTCTTGATGTTCTTGAGGACCAGCATTTTGAACAGCGCTGGAAGTTCTACATCGATCTTGGGTTCAGGCCTCTCGGGGATCCAGACAACCCTCGCCGTGTATTTATTGCCATGGCTGACGTGCGCGCGACCCTCTCTTAATTGGTTCCGAGCTCTCAACGTCGCGCCTCAACCCAATTTGCAACGATCGCACTCGGTATCCTCTCCTGCGCGGCCCTCGCATCCCGCGCCAGATCCAGCCGCTTGCGCAGCTGAACCTGCGGCACCAGCAGGAAGATCGGCACCGTGGCCACGCCCCGACCGGTTTTGGACCGGCTGGCGACAGCGCGCCCGCGGGTGTTCAGCCGCCCCTCGGCGACCAGCAAGCTGGGACCGTTGCGCCGATAGACGAAGCGCAGGCGGAGCCCCGATCGGCGCTCCCATTCCCTTGGAGTAATCCGCCCCCCGCGGGCAGATTTGCCGGCTGCCGCTGTCGGGATGGCCAGCCAGAAGCCGGATTTCGAGCGAATGAGCGGGCCAGTATCATGGGCGCCCACAATCACAGGCGCTTTCGACCAGACCAGGGCTGCCGCATTCAGGCTTGGCCTGCCTTTGGGGAACTGCTCCGAGCGGATGGTGTTGGCCAGCCGCTGACCGAGCCCCGCGCCGGTGATCTGCGCGCGCCAGGCGGATTTCACGCTGTTGCCCGCCTCGGTCACGGCCTTGCTGACGGCCTTTTCGCCTGCCTTGATCTCGGCGGCCATCATGGCCACCAGATCGGGTGTGATATCGAGTTGCAGCTTCATGATGATCACACCGGGCGCAGATCGACGGTCCAGACCAGCCGCTCGCGATCACGCACCGGCTCGCCCTGAATAAGAAACCCCTCGCCCGCGATCTCGATCCGGTCGCCGGGACGCGGGGCGGGCACCTCCGCCACGCGCAGATCAACGCGCGTGGTCTCCGACCAGAGCCGGGCCTCGCCGAAGCCGGTGACCTCATCCGCGCGGCGCGTGACCACGCGGACGAGAACTGGAGTGCCACTGTCCGCGATGTATGTGGCATCGCCGGCAATGTTCGGATCGGCAAACAGGTTGTCGATGGCGGATGCGAAGACCGACATGAACGCGCCCGTCAGTTCGAGCTGTGCAGCCGGATGGCAAGCCGGGGCCGCTTATTCACCGGCAGGATCGAGGCCTCGGTCATCAGGTCGATCCAGCGGCCCTTGGCGTCCATCATCTGGCGAGCGTAGAGTGGCAGGCCTACGGTGTTGGCGGTTTCCAGCAGGTTGGCCGGCCCGCCATAGGTGGTGAAGGTATCAAACGTGCCCATAGGGAAGGCAATACCCTCGCCGGTGGGGATCAGCCGCTCGGACGTGCCGTTCGAGAGCGTGACCGAGCCGTTGTATTCCTCGAAGAGGATCCCTGCGAAGGGGAAGGCGCGGCGCATGTCCTCGCGCAGCGGCTGGCCACCGGTGGCGGAGAAGAACTTGTAGGCCTCCTCGGTCTTGGGGTGACTGATCAGCTTGTCGAAGAACTCGGAGCTGACCAGCGCATGGGCGGTCGTCATCGTCTCGCCGAGCAGGTTGTCCTCGATCGCGCGCAGCGTGGTGCGCACCTTGCCCTGGATGTTGGTGCCGGCGGTGCCGAAGACGAAGTCGTC
>JBLRXE010000278.1:0-3968 GCA_047920895.1 Roseovarius sp. | reverse complement strand
CATAGGAAATCTGCGGCCAAGCCTCGGGCGCGTCCACCGTCTTGCCGCCACCAAACTCCTCAAAAACGCCCGCGATCACCGGCGCGATGGTGTTGAACACATCCGCTTGGGTGACAAAGCTCATTTCCATGTCAAGCTGATAGAAATCAGTGGGCGAACGGTCGGCGCGCGGGTCTTCATCGCGGAAACACGGCGCAATCTGGAAATACTTGTCAAACCCAGAAACCATGATCAACTGCTTGAACTGCTGCGGCGCCTGCGGCAGGGCGTAGAACTTGCCCGGATGCAAACGGCTGGGCACCAGAAAGTCGCGCGCGCCCTCGGGGCTCGAGGCTGTGATGATCGGCGTCTGGAACTCCCGGAACCCCTGATCCCACATGCGGCGGCGCATCCCCGCCACCACATCCGAGCGCAGGGTCATGTTGCGCTGCATCGCCTCGCGGCGCAGGTCGAGATAGCGATAACGCAGGCGGGTTTCCTCGGGGTATTCTTGGTCGCCAAAGACCTGCAGCGGCAATTCGGCGGCAGAGCCCAAGATTTCCATGTCGCGGATGAACACCTCGACTTCGCCTGTCGGGATCTTGGGGTTGATCAGCCCTGCGTCGCGCGCCTTCACCGACCCATCGATTCGGATGCAATATTCGCTGCGCAGCTTTTCCACCTGCGCAAAAACCGGGCTGTCGGGGTCACAGATAAGCTGCGTCACGCCATAGTGATCGCGCAGGTCGATGAAAAGAACCCCGCCATGATCGCGGATACGGTGCACCCATCCGGCAAGGCGGACATCCGCGCCCACGTCCGTTTTTGTCAGGTCTGCGCAGGAATGGCTGCGATATGCGTGCATGTTGGCTCTCCGGTCCCGGCTCTGGGCTTTGGTCTTGGGTTCGGGCCGATACACCTTGGCAGGGCGGCAAAGTCAAGGGCGTGGGGCGACCCACACCGCAAAACCGTTTACACAAAGGGCAATCTGCGCGAAAATACCCGCCACACGAGCAGGCAGGCCCGAAAAACGCGGGCCAAAGGACCAGTTTGGTACTCCGTTGAAATGCGCCGGGTTGGGCGCGCGGACAGGGGATGTGACATGTGGACCAAGGCTCTGGATGGGTTGCTGACCCATTTTTTCAAAAGCGGATGTTTGCGGGTGACCTATCCCGACGGGATCACGCGGACCTATGGCGCGGGGGGCGACTGCGTGGCGGTGACGCTGCACGATCCGACCCTGCCACGGCGCATCGTGCTCTCGCCTGATATGGCAGCGGGCGAGGGCTATATGGATGGCACGCTCACCATCGAGGGCGATGACCTTTACAGCTTTCTCAGCCTTGCCATTTGCAACATCGGCGCACAGGGGCAGCCGTGGTTCCGCCGCCCGCTGGAGGCGCTGCGTTGGTTCAAACGGCGTCTGGATCAGTTCAACCCGGCGGGGCGGTCACGCGCCAATGTGGCGCATCACTATGACCTCTCGGGCGAGCTTTACGATCTCTTCCTCGATGCCGACCGGCAATATTCCTGCGCCTATTTCGCCCGCCCCGACATGACGCTGGAAGAGGCGCAAGCCGCCAAAAAGGCGCATATCGCGGCCAAGCTGTTGATCGAGCCAGGCATGCGCGTGCTCGACATCGGCTGTGGCTGGGGCGGCATGGGGCTGAGCTTGGCGCAGAATTTCGGCGCGCAGGTGACGGGTGTGACGCTGTCGCAGGAACAGCATGCGATTGCCAATCAGCGGGCCGAACAGGCGGGGCTGGCGGACAAGGCACGGTTTCACCTGATGGACTATCGCGATGTGAAGGGACAGTTTGACCGGATCGTGTCTGTGGGCATGTTCGAGCATGTCGGCGTGCCGCATTACGATGCCTATTTCGCGACAGTCGAGCGGCTGCTGGCCCCGGATGGCATCGCGCTCATTCACACCATCGGGCGCGCGGGGCCGCCGGGCGCGACAAGCCCCTGGATCACCAAGTATATTTTTCCGGGCGGTTATTGTCCTGCCATGTCCGAGACGATGGCGGCGGTGGAACGGCACAAACTGGTGACAACCGATGTCGAGGTCTGGCGCCTACATTACGCGGAAACCCTGCGCCATTGGCGGGATCGGTTCGAGGCCAATATCGACCGCGTGCGCGCGATCTATGATGACCGGTTCTGCCGCATGTGGCGCTATTACCTGATCGCAAGCGAGCTGACTTTTCGGCTCAACAATCAGGTGGTGTTCCAGTTCCAGTTGACCCCGAAACAGGAGGCCGTGCCGCTCACGCGTGATTATCTCTATTGCGGGGAAAACGCGCCCCTGCGCCACGCCGCCGAATAGCTTGGCTCAGGCCGGAACGGGGGCAAGCGCGCGGGCAAAGCGCGCCTTCCAGAGTGCCTCTTCGTATTCGCCCTCCGCAGTGCTGTCATAGACCACGCCGCCGCCCACGTTGAGGGTCGCGCGCCCGTCCTCGACCATCAGCGTTCGAATGGCCACGTTGAACTCGGCCCGCCCATCCGGCGCAGCCCAGCCAATCGAGCCGCAATAGATGTCGCGGGCGTGGTCCTCCAACTCGGACAATATCTGCATCGCTCGCAGTTTCGGCGCGCCGGTGATCGAGCCACAGGGAAAGAGCGCCCGCAGGATATCCGAGAGGCCCGTGCCAGGTATCAGATCAGCGGTGATGAGCGAGGTCATCTGGTGCAGGGTCTCGTAGGTCTCGACCGAAAAGAGTTCAGGAACACGCACAGACCCCGGCACGCTCACGCGGCTGATGTCATTGCGCAACAGGTCCACGATCATCAGGTTCTCGGCGCGGTTCTTGGCATCCGATTGCAGGAAAAAGCGCCGCCGCGCGTCCTCGGCCGCATCCGCGCTGCGGGGTTGAGTGCCCTTCATGGGCCGGGTTTCGATCCGCCCGTCGCCATAGGCGCGAAAGAACAGCTCGGGCGATCGGGACAGGATCGCAGGCAGCCCCGCCGCCTCGATCAACGCGCCGTGGTGCACCGGCTGGATGGCACAGAGGGCCGCATAGAGCGCCTGCGGCGTGCCTTGGGCCGTCATGCGCAGCGGAAAGGTGAGGTTGGCCTGATAGATATCGCCCGCGCAGATATAGTCATGCACGGCCTGAAACGCCCGCGCATAGCGCGCCTGATCCCAATCCGGCACGAGATCGCCAAGCGCGGCCGGGCCTGCCTTGAGCGGCGCGTCGATGACAGGCGCAGCATAGGTTCCGAATTGCAAGAGTGGTAAGCGGCGGCGCGTGGGCATAAATGGCGCGAGACGCGGCTCAAGCGCGTGACCCAGCTCATAGCTGGCAAAACCGGCAAGCCAATACCCCGCGTCCCGCGCTACATCGAGCGCAGCGAGCGCAGCGGGCACATCTTCGGGCGTATGGGCCACGATCAGGCTCTCAGCCTGCGCGAACAGGCTGGCCTCCTCATAAGGACCATGATCGAAACGAATCTGCACGGCGCCTCCTCTAGCCAAGTGGGATGTATTTAGGCCCGGCACAGCCAAAGCACACCCTTAAATGCGTCGGTTCAAGCCGGTTTTGCGGTCGGAAGCGTCCTTGACAGCGGGGCGGGGTCGAAAAAGGCTGGATCATGGTGTCTGTAAGGGGGCGCGCGCACATGCAACGGTGAATCGGCGGCTTGGCCTGCCTCTGGTTGATGGCCTCAGCCGCAGAGGCGGGACAGGTGTCTATCGGCTTCGAGGGACCGGGCGAGGGGCCGGCGCCCACCGAAATGCGCGAGGACGGATACCGCGTTGTCACCCGCGACATGATGATTTCTTCGCCTGCCAAGTCTGGCAACGGCACCGATGGCCCGAATGAGATCGAGAGCGCGATGAACACACGCGATGCGGTGGCGATCCTGCGCGACGCACCCTTTACCTTTGTCTCGCTGGATTGGCAGACAGAGACCGGCGCGCCACAGGTGGTGGTCGAGGGGTATCTGGGCAAAGTGCTTGTGGCGCGGGATCGGTTTGTCGCGCGCGG
>JBLRXE010000277.1:0-3974 GCA_047920895.1 Roseovarius sp. | reverse complement strand
AGCTGCTCGCGGGGATCAGTCAGGCCAGTCATGTTCTGGTGCAGGACAGCCAGACCACCAAGCTGGATCGGCACCTCTTTAACGAGGCGTATCTCATGCACACCAGCACCAGCCCGCAATACAGCATCATCGCCAGTTGCGATGTCGCCGCCGCGATGATGGAGCCGCCGGCGGGCACCGCGCTGGTGGAGGAGAGCATCGCCGAGGCGCTGGATTTCCGCCGTGCGATGCAGAAGGTCGATGCCGAGTTTGGCGCGGATGACTGGTGGTTTCAGGTCTGGGGGCCGGATGTTCTGGACGAGGAAGGGATCGGCGAGGCCCGCGATTGGGTGCTCAAGCGCACCGATGCGCATGGCGTGCAAGCCTCGGATGGTGAGGAATCCTGGCATGATTTCGGCGAGATGGCGCCGGGGTTCAACATGCTCGATCCGATCAAGGCCACGATCATCACGCCCGGTCTCAATCTCGATGGGCGGTTCGAGACGGCGGGGATTCCCGCGTCCATCGTCACGAAATATCTGGCCGAGCATGGGGTGGTGGTCGAAAAGACCGGGCTTTACAGTTTCTTCATCATGTTCACGATTGGCATCACCAAGGGCCGGTGGAACACGCTCTTGACCGCGCTGCAACAGTTCAAGGACGATTACGACAAGAACCAGCCGATGTGGCGCGCGATGCCGGAATTCTGCGCCAAGCAGCCGCGCTATGAGGGGATGGGGCTGCGTGATCTGTGCCAGCATGTGCATGCGCTCTATGCGAAATACGATGTGGCGATCCTGTCCACGGAAATGTATCTGAGCGATCTGACCCCGTCGATGACGCCGAGCGCGGCCTTTGCCCATATCGCGCGGCGCACCACCGAGCGGGTCGCGATCGACGATCTGGAGGGGCGCGTGACGACCAGCCTTGTGACGCCCTATCCGCCGGGTATCCCGCTGTTGATCCCCGGCGAGGTGTTCAACAGGACCATCGTGCAATATCTGCGTTTCAACCGCGAGTTTGCCCGCGAATGTCCCGGATTCGAGACCGATATTCACGGGCTGGTTCAGGAGGTGGGCGAGGATGGCGTGACGCGCTATTTCGCGGATTGCGTGGCGCTCTGAGGTCAGGCGTCACACGCTTTCGAGATAGGCGTCATATTCGAAATCGGTCACATAGCGCGTGAAGCGTTTGAGTTCCTGCATCTTGCATTCCACCAGCATGGTCTGGAGCCGTCTGGAAAAGATATCCTGCACATGCCGGCCCCGGCGGAAGGCCTGAATCGCGGTCGCCCAGTCGAGCGGCAGGTGGTCGAGTTTCTGGCTATAGGCGTCGCCGTCGATGGGTGCGCAGGGCGTCAGCCCCTGTTCGATGCCGATCAGCGCGCCGCCCAGGATGCTGCCCAGCACGAGATAGGGGTTGGCATCGGCACCCGCGACGCGGTGCTCGATGCGCCGCGCCTTGTGGCTGCCGCCGGGGATGCGGATGGCCGCCGTGCGGTTTTCATAGCCCCAGGAAATGCCGGTCGGCGCATGGGTGCCCGGCAGGAGGCGGCGATAGGAATTCTGGTGGGGCGCGAAGGTGAGGGTGTTTTCCGGCATGGTTTCCAGCAGCCCGGCCACGGCGTTGAGCAAGAGCGGCGTGCCCTTGTCGCCGCCATCGTCAAAGAGGTTGACGCCGTTTTCATCCACCAGGCTGAAATGCACATGAAAGCCGCTGCCCGAGCGGTCGCCGTAGGGTTTGGCCATGAAGGTGGCGGCCATGCCGTGTTTGCGCGCGATGCCGCGCACGAGGCGTTTGAAGAGGACGGCATCATCGGCGGCCTGTAGCGGATCGGCGACATGGACCATGTTGATCTCGAATTGCCCGGCGCCGTTTTCGGAAATGGCGGCATCGGCGGGGATGCCCTGTTCGTGGCAGGCGTCATAGACGTCGTTGAGAAATTCGTCGAAATGTTCCAGTTCATCGAGCGAGAGCGCGCCATCGGAGTCGAGCCGCTTGCCGGTGACGGGCGAGCAGGGCGGGCGCGGCTGGGCCTCGCGCGGGTCGCAGAGGTAGAATTCGAGCTCGGTGGCCACCACGGGGGTAAGGCCGCGCGCCTTGTAGCGTTGCACGATATTGGAGAGCGCGTGGCGCGGATCGCCGGGAAAGGGCGTGCCATCCTCGGTGTGCATCCAGAACATCACCAGCGCCGAGGGGCGGCTGGTCCAGTTTACCATGACGATGGGGCGTCCGGTATGTTCGCAGATGCCGTCGGAATCGCCGGTCTCGAACACCAGTTCGTTATTCTCGATATCCTCGCCCCAGATGTCCACGCTGAGCACCGAGAGCGGCAGGCGCAGTCCGTCGTCCATGATCGACTTGGCCTTTTCGATGGGTAGGCGCTTGCCGCGCATTGCGCCGTTGAGATCGCAAACGCAGGCAAAGACGGATTCGATCTCGGGCCGGTCCTGAAGCCATTGACGGATATTTGTGGTCATTTTCGGTCTCTTTCTGCCTGCTTGGACGGGGCCGGGCCGCTGTCCTCTGGCCTTACCTTGTCGCCAAGTGGCGGGGCTGGGTAGCGAAATATGCGTGGGACGTCGAAAATGGTGGCGAATTGTGCCGTTTTGCTCCCTCTTTTCCCCGGCGGGCCGATGGTCTACTCCTCGACCCTGATCCCGGCGAAAGGCCTAGTATGAAACCCGTCCGCCTGCTCTCTGGCATTGTCACCGTTGGCGGCTGGACCCTGCTCAGCCGGATTTTTGGGTTTGTGCGGGATGTGCTGATCGCGGGCTATATCGGCCCTGGTGTTGTGATGGATGCCTTTGTCGCGGCGTTTCGCCTGCCTGACATGTTTCGCCGTTTCTTTGCCGAAGGGGCGTTGAACGCGGCCTTTGTGCCGATGTTCTCGAAGCGGCAGGAGGCGGGGGAGAACCCGCTGGCCTTTGCCGCGCTGGCCGGTTCCGGCCTCGGTCTGGTGCTGTTGGGGCTGACGGGGCTGGGCATGGTGTTCATGCCCGCGCTGGTCTGGGCCACGGCGGCGGGCTTTGCGGGCGATGCGCGCTTCGATCTGACGGTCGGCTTTGGGCGGATCGTGTTTCCCTATATCTTTTTCATCTCCTTGGCGGGGCTGTTTTCGGGGATGCTCAATGCGGTGGGCCGTTTTGCCGCCGCAGCCGCCGCGCCGGTGCTGTTGAACCTCTTGCTGATCGGCGCGATGAGCTATGCCGCCCGGAGTGGCGGGGTGGTGGTGCAGGCGCTGGTCTGGACCATTCCGCTGGCGGGGGGCGCGCAACTGGCGCTGGTCTGGTATGCGGCGCGGCGCGCGGGGCTGCGCCTGCCGCTGGTGCGGCCGCGCTGGACGCCGGAGATGGCGCAATTGGTGCGCATCGCCATTCCGGCGGCGCTGGCGGGGGGGGTGGTGCAGATCAACCTTGTCGTGGGGCAATTGGTGGCCTCGAACACCGAAAAGGCGGTGAGTTGGCTCTATGCTGCGGACCGGCTCTATCAACTGCCTTTGGGGGTGGTGGGGATTGCGGTGGGGATCGTGCTCTTGCCGGATCTCTCGCGGCGGCTGAAGGTGCAGGATGATGCAGGCGCGCGCATGGCGCTGTCGCGGGCGGGCGAGATTGCGCTGGCGCTGACCATTCCCTGTGCCGTGGCGTTGGTCGTGATCCCGAGTCAACTGGTGTCGGTGCTGTTCGAGCGCGGCGCCTTTGGCGTGGATGACAGTGCAGCGACGGCGCTCGCGGTGGCGATTTACGGGCTGGGCCTTCCGGCGTTCGTGTTGCAAAAGATATTGCAACCGGTGTTTTTCGCGCGGGAGGATACGCGCAGCCCGTTCCGCTATGCGGTCTGGGCGATGGCGGTCAATGCGGTGTTGGCGGTAGGGCTGGCAATGCTGATCGGCTGGATCGCGGCGGCGATTGCCACCACGGTGGCGGGCTGGGTGATGGTGGTGCAACTCTCGGGCGGGGCGCGGCGGTTTGGCGAGGTGGCGCGGTTTGATGCGC
>JBLRXE010000276.1:0-3982 GCA_047920895.1 Roseovarius sp. | reverse complement strand
AGGCGATACCGCCCGCGCCCTGCCCCTGTTCGAGATCGCGGCAGGCGTGATCATTGCGGCACTCTCGACCCATCTCATGCTCGGCGCGCTTTGACGAGGCTTGCGCCCCGCGCGCGCCCCGTCTAACCCCGGACCCATGCAACACCGCCTCACATATCGCCAACATGCCCGCGCCGTGCTGGGTCTTGGCCTGCCGCTCATCGGCAGCCATGTGGCGCAGTTTGCCATCACCTTCACCGATGCGCTCATGCTGGGCTGGTATTCGGTCGAGGCGCTGGCCGCCGAAGTGCTGGGCGGCACCCTGTTCTTTGTCCTCTTCATCATGGGGTCGGGATTCGCCTGGGCGGTGATGCCGATGGTGGCCTCGGCCCAAGCCTCCGGCGCGATCACCCAAGTGCGCCGCGTCACCCGTATGGGCCTCTGGGCCTCGATCCTCTTTGGCCTTGCCACCCTGCCCTTGATGCTGGGCTCGGGCGCGCTCTTCGACCGCATGGGCCAGGACCCCGACACCGCCGCCCTCGCCGCCGATTACCTCGAAATCGCGGGGCTTGGCATCCTGCCCGCTCTCATGGTGATGGTGCTCAAATCCTATCTCGCGGCGCTCGAACGCACCGCTGTCGTGCTCTGGATCACACTGGGGGCGGTGGCGCTCAATGCCTGCGTCAACTACCTGCTCATTTTCGGAAATCTTGGCTTTCCCGAACTGGGTGTTCAAGGCGCGGCGATTGCCTCGCTTGGGGTCAATATCGCCTCTTTCGTGGTGCTTGGCGTCTATGTCCACCGCTCCGCGCCAGACCACGCGCTCTTTCAACGCTTCTGGCGTCCCGACCCCGAGGCGCTGGGCCGCGTCTTTCGCTTGGGCTGGCCCATTGGCCTCACCAATCTGGCCGAGGTTGGCCTTTTCGCCTCTGCCTCGATCATGATGGGCTGGCTTGGCACCGTGCCGCTCGCCGCCCATGGCATCGCGCTGCAAATCACCTCGGTCATCTTCATGATCCACCTGGGCCTCTCCAACGTCGCCACCGTGCGCGCGGGACAGGCGCATGGGCGGGGCGATGGCGCGGCTCTGCGCGACGGCGCGCGCGTGGTGCTGGGCCTGTCCACCGCCGTGGCGCTGAGCACGATGGCGCTGCTGATCCTTGTGCCCGACCCGCTGGTCGGCCTCTTTCTGGCCCCCGACGATCCCGACCGGGCGCAGGTGATCGCCATCGGGCGGCAACTGCTGGCCGCCGCCGCGCTCTTTCAACTGGTGGACGCGGCCCAGGTGCAGGCGCTGGGCCTCTTGCGCGGGGTCCAGGATACCCGCGTTCCCATGGTTATCGCAGCCCTCAGCTATTGGGCGGTCGGCGTGCCCGTGAGTTATCTGCTCGGCTTCCCGCTTGGCATGGGCGGCCCCGGTATCTGGCTTGGCCTGGCCATGGGGCTGGCACTGGCCGGGGTGTTCATGCTGGTGCGGTTCTGGGGCTGGTCGGTGCGTGCCGTTCCCAACGAGACCGCGCCCCTGCGGCAACAGGGGTGATTGCGCAGCACCGCTTCCGTTGGTAAAAGAACTTGACCAATTCTGGAGGACGCCATGCCCGTCATCACCAATATCACCGATCTCAAACAGATCTACCGTCGCCGCGTCCCCAAGATGTTCTACGACTACGCCGAATCCGGCAGCTGGACCGAGCAAACCTTCCGCGAGAACACCACCGATTTCGACAAGATCCACCTGCGCCAGCGTGTCGCCATCGACATGACCGGGCGCAGCACGGCAAGCCAGATGATCGGTCAGGATGTGGCGATGCCCGTGGGCCTTGCGCCCGTCGGCCTCACCGGCATGCAACACGCCGATGGCGAGATCAAGGCGGCGCGGGCAGCCGAGAAATTCGGCGTGCCCTTCACCCTCTCCACCATGTCGATCTGTTCCATCGAGGATGTGGCCCAGAACACCACGAAACCCTTCTGGATGCAGGTCTATACCCTCAAGGACGACGATTTCATGCAGCGGCTCTTTGACCGGGCGCGCGATGCCAAATGCTCGGCGGCGATGATCACGGTCGATCTGCAACTGCTGGGACAGCGCCACAAAGACCTGAAAAACGGCCTTAGCGCCCCGCCCAAACTGACGCCCAGGAGCGTCGCCAACATGATGACCAAGGTGCAATGGGGCCTTGGCATGCTGGGCACCAAACGGCGGTTTTTCGGCAATATCGTGGGCCATGCCAAAGGCGTAACCGATCCCTCATCGCTCAGCACATGGACCTCCGAAGCCTTTGATCAGGCGCTCGACTGGGACCGCATCCGCCAGTTCCGCAAGATGTGGGATGGCCCGCTGATCATCAAGGGCATCATGGACCCGCGCGATGCGCTTGAGGCGCTCAACGTCGGCGCCGATGCCATCATCGTGTCGAACCACGGCGGGCGGCAGCTTGACGGCGCGCTCTCGGCCATCCGCGCCCTGCCCGCCATCATGGACGCCGTGGGCGACAAGATCGAGGTGCATCTCGACAGCGGCATCCGCTCTGGTCAGGACGTGCTCAAGGCCTTGGCGATGGGGGCCAAGGGCACCTATATCGGGCGCGCCTTTGTCTATGGCCTTGGCGCCATGGGCGAGGCGGGCGTCACCCGCGCGCTCGAAGTGATCCACAAGGAACTCGACAGCAGCATGGGCCTTTGTGGCCGCCGCGACATCCAGACGCTCGACCGCGATATCCTGATGGTGCCCAAGGGATTCACCGGCGACTGGGAATGATCCCGGCGGTGGCACCCCCCGCACCATGCGGAATGAGTGTTTTTACCATAAAGACGCCCGCGCGCGTTCACTTTCGATCTTTTCAAGCGGCGCCGCGTGCTCTATAGGCGCAACTTCACGCGGGGACTACAGCCTTGGAGGAGCCCCGCCCTAACCTATGGAGAATTCAAATGGCTGGAGAAATTCCTGATCTTCAAGCCCAGGAACGCGCGGGGACGGGCAAGGGCGCCGCTCGCGCAGCCCGTCGTGCGGGTATGGTTCCGGGTGTCGTGTTCGGCGGCGACAAAGAGCCGCTGGCGATCAACATTCCGTTCAACGCGCTGCTCAAGCGTCTCAAGAAGGGCCGCTTCAAATCGACGCTCTTCAACCTTCAGATCGAAGGTCATGACGATGTGCGCGTGATCTGCCGTGATGTTCAGCGCGATGTGGTCAAGGATCTGCCGACCCATGTCGATTTCATGCGCCTGCGCCGCACCACCCGGATCAACCTGTTCATCCACGTTGATTTCATCAACGCGGACCAGTGCAAGGCCCTGCGCAAGGGCGGCGTGCTGACCGTGGTGCGCCCCGAAGTCGAACTCAACGTGCTCGCCGGTGACATTCCCGATCATGTGACCGTGGACCTCTCGAAAATCGAGAAAGTCGGCGATGTGGTCACGATCTCGATGATCGACCTGCCCGCTGGCTCCGAGCCGGTGATCAAGGACCGCGATTTCGTGATCTGCAACATCTCCGCGCCCTCCGCGCTGCGCTCGCAGGGCGATGACGAGGAAGAAGAAGAAAGCGAAGAGGCCTGATCCTGTCGGATTGGACCCGTTCCAATACCGCGCGGCCCCATCCGGGGCCGCGTTTTCTTTTGGGTGACGGCCTACCCCTGTTGATTCCCCTCGCCCAAACCCCTAGACCGATGCCCATTCAGGATCGGGGGCACCAGCCATGCAACTCTTTGTAGGTCTCGGCAATCCGGGTGCGAAATACGAGCGGAACCGCCACAACATCGGTTTCATGGCGCTTGACCGCATCGCCGAGGATCACGGATTTAGCCCGTGGCGCTCCAGGTTTCAGGGCATGGTCTCCGAGGGCGCGCTCGACGGCGCGCGCGTGATCCTGCTCAAACCGATGACCTTCATGAACCTCAGCGGGCAATCGGTGGGCGAAGCGCTGCGCTTCTACAAACTCACCCCCGCCGATGTCACCGTCTTTCACGACGAATTGGACCTCGCCCCCGGCAAGCTGCGCTGCAAG
>JBLRXE010000275.1:0-3984 GCA_047920895.1 Roseovarius sp. | reverse complement strand
ATGTCTCTCTTCTGGCTCTTCTTGTCCCCTCCACATAGCAGCAGGATGATCTCATCCCCTTGCTGGCGAAAATATACGCGATAGCCTTTCCCCTCGTGGATACGAAGCTCACTGACACCCTGCCCTATTGGTTCAGCGTCGCCGAAATGCCCGAACTTCAGGCGCTGTAGTCGTCCGGTGATCTTTTGCTTCGCCCGCTGGTCTCGCAGGCCCCGCAACCATGTAGAGAAGACGTCTGTTTGCTTGATTACGAACATATTTGTATGTAGCCCAGGAGCTACATATTTTCAAGAGCCTTGTAGCAGGGCAGGTCCGGGCGTTTCCGCCTCAAACTGTTCGCAGTTGGCTGGCATCCACCGCGACCCGAGTTTGCCCACCCATGATCTCCATCAGCACCCAGACGCGCCGGTCCGGCGTCACGGACTCGATTGTGGCGATTACATCCACAAACGGCCCATTTGTCATCGTGGCCGCCCTCAAAATCGAAGGTGTAGATGCTGCCATCAGGCTTCAAGAAGCGCCCCGCGCTGACGCGCACGGTCGAGACCGAGAGTTGCTCGACCGCCATCCCGGAGTAACGCGGCGTCGGAAAGCCCGCTACGTCTTTCACAATGGCGTCCATAGTTTCACGCGGGTGATTGCCGAGGTTGTTGAAATCCTCTGTCGTGACCTTCTGGTTCGACTGGATGTTTACTTTCCGCATCATGGCGTCGTCCTCACAAGGTATTTGGGACGGCTTCGTCGAGCCGCATGTTTTGGTCTAGCCGGATGCCGTCTCCCAGCGTCCGGGGCCGTTGTTTCTGGAAGGTCACGAGAATTTTGTCGGACAAGCGCTTCGACACCACAATCGCAGCGAGCAGTTCATCCCGGCGCACCGTGCTCACCGGGCTCACAGCGTCATCCCCTACAAAAGTCTCGTTTGAGAATACCGCGCTGCGCGCCGGAACCTTGTGCTGCCAATCCACCTGCAGTTCTGCAGTATGCGCAGGCAAGCCAACACGGTTGTAATCTGCAAAGCTGCCAGAGTTGACCACGGGCGAGGCGATCTGCGGGTCAATCAGCCGGATCACATCGGCAAGCAGGAACAGGGCGTCGTTCACCCCTGCAAAGCCTTCGCCCGCAAAGTCGCCGGAGAAGATCGCAGGCGCCGTATCACTGCCCGTCTCGCTTTCCCGGCGGTAGCGCATCTCACGGGGCTGGAAGCCCACGGGAACGCGCGTCAGCTCGAGGCGGCTCGCATCGTGCCGATACTTACGCGGGAGCGTGTAGGTATAGGCGCGCGGCGGATCGTCAAAGGCATCCGCAAAGCTGTCATCCGCCGCAAACTCGCCCGCATGCGAGAACGCGGCACCCTTGCCCGGAACACGGACCTGCTCAATGGTAACGCCGCCCCGTTCGCAGCACGAATGGCTGTCCACAAAGGTCGCCACCCGGAGAGGACGTTCCACACCGCGCTCGACCAGTACCGCTTTGCGGCCATAGAGAAACGCGGCGTCATCTATATGCGTCGTCGCGTCCCCTACAAAGGCGTGATCCGCGATAAAGCCGTCTACATCGCCCCATGATCCGCGCGCACTGCCAAGCAGGATGCGGACCTTTGGGTGGCGTTCAATATAGGCGTCCAGTTCCTCTTTCGGCACGCTTGGTGCTGCAAAGTAACCTTCTGGCGCGATCCGGTAGTCGATCAGCTTTGCGTCAAAAAAGGCTAGATGCTGCTTTGTGCCGGCAAGCGTCCCCTTCAGCCGGTGGAGACGATACCAGGCCTTTGCAACCGAGCGCTTTTTTTCAAGGGACCAGTTGCGATCCCATAGATCGGTTGAAAGGCCCCAAGCCAGCCAGGGAACAAAGTCCCCCGGCACAGTTTCCACCGCGGCAAGATCGGCAATTGGAACCGGCAGGTCGGTTGCCCGCTCCATCGCATCCGTCAACGACCGCTCAAAAGCGGTGGCGCTCTTGGGGAGCAATGTCTCGCTCATGGATTAGCCCCCGGTGATGGACAGGTTGATGGCCCCCACCTTTATGGCCCGGCGCGGGCTGCCAATAAGATCGACAGCGGGTTGGATCAGGTTGACCGACTGGACCCCCTCGACATGAAGCCCGGAAAAAAGAGCAGATCGCCGCAGGTCACGTCCAAGAAACCCCACCTTGTTGATAAATTCGGCCAGACGCGCCCGCGCGCGATCGGCGATGACATTGCCGTCCGGTCCGGGGTAAATCGTCAGCTCCGCCGTAATGTCAGTTTCAACAATCTCTGGCGCGGCAACGATCACGACATCTGTCAGGGGGCGCACGGTCTCGTCGGAGAGGGCCTTGACCACGCGCTCGCGCTGATCGGCGGTCGGCACCGGGTCCAAAAGAGATTTCATCAGCGTCACTGTCACAACGCCCGGCTCAACACTGATTGCGGAGGCGTCGCGTAATTCAGGCGCAGCGCTTAAAGCGTGATAAATATAAGCGCCAGAGGGACCCGCAACCGAATACGCCTCAATCGCCAGGATGACGCGCCGACGCAGGCGCTCGTCATCCTCCAAAATGGCAGGGGCACCCTCTACCGCCGGTGCCACCTCGAGCCGCTTCACATTGAAGTTCGCTGCCAGATTGTCGAGATTTCCGCCAAACGCGCGGGCAAGAAGAAGCGAAATAGCAGCGTCGTTGATCCTGGCTCTGATCAATACCTCGCGATACGCAGCAACTTGAAGAACCTTTGACACGACTGTGCTTTCAAGCGCCAGCGTGGGCTCAATCTGCGGAAAGCGGGCAATCAAATCGGCGCGCATCTCGTCGAGAATGGCCTCAAACGAAAGCGTTTCAATCACCTCGGGCGGGGGGAGGTTCGATAGATCAATCTGCATTTTGCCCTACGACCTCCAATGCGCCGGCGCCGCCAGTAATCACGACCCCGCGCGCGCCCTCCGGAGCAAAGTCACCAAGCAAAGCGCGTGGCCGATATTCGCCCTTGATGGTGATGTGAAGTCGACCATCCCGGCCAACGCTTTCCGGGGTAATCTGCACGATCCGAAAGCGCGGCTCCCACTGCTCGATGGCCGAGGTCATGGCCGCAAAGAACGGGAGCATGGTTTGCGTGGTGATGTTCTCGCCAAGCACACGCGGAACGGCGGAACCGAACCATTCGCGCATGATGCGATCGCCAAAGCCCGTCGTGAAGATTTGCTCCAAGCTCTGAACGACATGGGGCCAGCCGGCTATGTTGGCGCCGTTTGTGGCATCTATGTCCAGCGACGGATCAAATGGCATAGTGCCTCCTTTCGGGGTGCCGCTTTATTGTGTCAGACGGGTGTGGTCCGATATTCCGACGAACCCGATCTATGAGGCGCCGTCGACTTTGGCGTTTTCGATCCCAGCGACGGTACCTTCGCCCGTGACGTCGTCCGATGCGGGCTTGGCGACGGGCTTGGTTGCTGTCTTGCCCTTACCAGCCACCGCTTTGCCGGATCTGGCCTGATCGAGCGGCTGCAATGTGCCAAGGCGGACCTCATGCTCGGCCTGCTTGTCAGTCAGGGTCAGGATGCTCCCGACGCCGGTGTTGGTCTGTCCGGCGACAAAACGGCCCGCTTTGTCAGTGATGGCGTATCTTTTCATGTCCCTTGTCCTTGTCTTGAGGTGATCAATCGATGGTGAACCACGCACGCCCGGTCGTCGCGTGACCGCACGCAGCCACATCGCCTTCACGGCAGACGGGAATGCCGTCGATGGTGAACCAGTCGGAGCCCGTGACCATGGGCGGCGGAGGTGAATGAGGCGCAGGACCATGGGCCTGAACCAGATCACCAATCCCGACGATCACTTGGCCCTCGACAGTCCATGGGGCAAACCGGCTTCCCAACTGCGCACCGCCTGCGGTGTCCAAGCTGACAACAGCTATTCCACGGCTCATCCCTTGATGCCTGTGAATTTCGGGGTGATGACCTTGATCTCCTCGCTGGTGATTTGCAGCGTCGAGCCACCCACCACGATCCGCACCAG
>JBLRXE010000274.1:0-3989 GCA_047920895.1 Roseovarius sp. | reverse complement strand
GCGCAGCAGCGCGGCCACGACGAAGAAGCGCAAGCCCCGCGCAAGAACCGACGTCGCCATGAACAGCCAGAAGTTAAGCCCCGTGGCACCGGAGAAGATGGTGATGACCTTGTAGGGGAACGGCGTCACCCCCGCAATCAGCACCGCCCAGAAGCCCTGGTCGTTGTAGCGCGCCGCCAGTTCGCCGAAGGCGACGTCCTTGCCGTAGAATTCCAGCACCGGGCGGCCGATGCTGTCATAGGCGATGAAGCCCGCGCGCTTGGCATCCTTGACCGAGTAGATGTTGCGCAGGTCGGCCATGCGGGGGCTGGTCATCTTGCGCGCCAGACGTTTGAGATCGAGGGCGCGGAACTCGTTCCATTCGGTGAGCAGGACCAGGAGATCGGCCTTGTTGGCGCATTTGTAGGGGTCGTCGTGCCAGACAACACCGGGCAAGAGCGCCTCGCCCTCGCGCTGGCCCTGAGGGTCGGTGACGCGCACGCGCGCGCCGCCGCCGACAAGCGCGGGGATAATGGTGAGCGAGGGCGCATCGCGCATGTCATCGGTATTGGGTTTGAAGGTGACGCCCAAGATGGCGATGGTCTTGCCGTTGAAAGAGCCGTCGCAGAGATCGAGCAGCTTGTCGATCATGCGGCGTTTCATTTCCTCGTTCACGGTGATCACCTTTTCGGTGATCTGCATGGGCAGGCCGTGATCCTGACCGATTCGGGCAAGGGCGCGGGTGTCCTTGGGAAAGCACGAGCCGCCATAGCCGGGACCCGCGTGCAGGAACTTGTTGCCGATGCGCCCATCAAGGCCGATGCCGTGGCTGACCTGTTTCACATCCGCGCCGGTGCGTTCGCACAGCGCCGCAATTTCGTTGATGAAGGTGATCTTGGTCGCGAGAAAGGCATTGGCGGCGTATTTGATCATCTCGGCGGATTCGAGATCGGTGGTGACGATGGGAAAGTCGCGCAGATAAAGGGGCCGGTAGATTTCGGCCATGACCTCGGCGGCGCGCTCGGTCTGGACGCCCACGACCACGCGGTCGGGTTTCATGAAATCGTCGAGCGCCGCGCCTTCGCGCAGGAATTCGGGGTTGGAGGCGACATCGAAATCGAGGTCCGGATTGGCCTTTTTTATCACCTTCTTGACGGCGCGGTTGGTGCCGACGGGGACGGTGGATTTGGTGACGATCACCACATAGTCGGATGCGGCGCGGGCGATTTCCTCGGCGGCGGCCATGACATAGCTGAGGTCGGCATGGCCGTCGCCGCGCCGGGTGGGGGTGCCCACGGCGATGAACACGGCCTCGGCCCCGTCGATGGCCTCGGCCAGATCGGTGGTAAAGCGGAGGCGGCCAGCCTCGACATTCCTGGCCATGAGGGCACCCAGCCCCGGCTCGAAGATCGGCACCTCGCCGCGCAGCAGCATCGCGATCTTGTCGGGGTTCTTGTCGACGCAAGTCACATCATGGCCAAAATCGGAAAAGCACACCCCGGAGACGAGGCCGACATAGCCCGTGCCGATCATCGCGATTTTCATGCTACATATCCTTCAACGCAAAACCTATGTGTTTGACTGTATTGGGGGTCGAATCGGGTGTGTCAACGCGTTGTGGTTTCCTGTAGGGGAAAAGCGTAAAGCCTGTGATCTTGGGTAGATAAGGAGAGACAAGATGGGTGCAAAGCTGTTCGGGACGGACGGGGTCCGGGGGCAGGCCAACAGCTGGCCCATGACGGCGGATGTTGCGCTGCGGCTCGGGGCTGCGGCGGGGCGGTATTTCCGCCGCGACAAGCAGGAGCACCGCGTGGTGATCGGCAAGGACACGCGCCTGTCGGGCTATATGATCGAATATGCGCTCACCGCCGGGTTTGCCTCGACGGGGATGAACGTGTTTCTGCTGGGGCCGGTGCCGACGCCGGCGATTGGCTATCTCACCCATAGCTTGCGCGCCGATGTGGGGGTGATGATTTCAGCCAGCCATAATCCGGCCTCGGACAACGGGATCAAGCTCTTTGGGCCGGATGGCTACAAGCTGAGCGACGAGGCGGAGGCGGGGATAGCGCGGCTGCTGGATGAGGGCACGCGGCTGGCTGCGCCCGAGAACATCGGCCGGGCCAAGCGGATCGAGGACGCGCGCGGGCGCTATGTGGAATATGCCAAGACCACCTTTCCGAACCGGCGGCGGCTGGGGGGGCTGCGGATCGTGCTCGATTGCGCCAATGGCGCGGCTTATCGCACCGCCCCCGAGGTATTGTGGGAACTGGGCGCCGAGGTGATCCCGATGGGGGTGGACCCGGACGGGTTCAACATCAACCTCGATTGTGGATCGACCAAGCCGCAGGCCGCCGCGCGCAAGGTTCTTGAGACGCGGGCCGATCTGGGGATCTGTCTCGATGGCGATGCCGATCGGGTGGTGTTGATCGACGAACAGGGCCGGATCGCCGACGGGGATCAGTTCATGGGGCTGATCGCGACGCGTTGGGCGCGCGAGGGCCGGCTGGCGGGCAATACGCTGGTTGCGACGGTGATGTCGAATCTGGGTCTTGAGCGGCATCTTGCGGCGCAGGGAATCAGCCTCAAGCGGACGGCGGTCGGAGATCGCCATGTGGTCGAGGAGATGCGCGCCAGCGGGCATAATCTGGGTGGGGAACAGTCGGGTCATATCGTGATGACCGATTATGCCACCACGGGCGACGGCCTGATTGCCGCGTTGCAGTTTCTGGCGGCGATGGTCGAGACCGGCGAGCGGGCCAGCCGTCTGGCGCAGGTGTTCCAGCCGGTGCCGCAGAAGCTGATCAATGTGCGCTTTGCCAAGGGCAAGGATCCGATGGGGTCGGATGCGGTGCAGACTGCGATGGCGGCGGCGGAAAAGCTGCTGGGCGGCGACGGGCGTTTGCTGGTGCGTCCTTCGGGGACGGAACCGATGATCCGGGTGATGGCAGAGGCGCTTAATCCGGCGGTGCTGGATCAGGTGATGGATGCGGTGGTTGGCGCGGTGCGGCAGGAGAGTTGAGGGTTTAAAGCACGTTGCGTCTGATCGGGTTCACATCGCCCCGGCTCCCGAGCCGGGGCCTCCACGCTGCCTCGGCGAGGTCTCGGGTCAAGCCCGGGACGGCTGTGTTTTCGATGGGGCGCAACACGCCCTAATGCGGGCCTTGGCCCCATTCACCCCGCGCGGAACAAGGCGCGCAGCGCCCACCCGGCGGACGGGCACCGCGCGGCTTATCGGATGGTGATAGATGTCCGATGATGGCGGCCCCCAAACGCAAAACGGCCCCGCCGGATCGGTGGGGCCGTTCTCTATCTGACAAACGGCAACCGGCGTGATGCCGGTTGCGGTCTGGTTAGCGGTCGCCCTTGAGGGCTGCGCCGAGGATATCGCCAAGCGAGGCACCCGAATCAGAGGAGCCATACTGTTCGACGGCTTCTTTTTCTTCGGCGATCTCGCGGGCCTTGATCGACAGACCCAGACGGCGCGTCTTGGCGTCGACATTGGTCACACGCACATCGAGCTTGTCCCCGACCGAGAAACGCTCGGGGCGCTGATCGGCACGGTCACGGCTGAGGTCGGAGCGGCGAATAAAGGACTTCATGCCCTCGTATTCCACTTCGATGCCACCGTCCTCGATCGCGGTCACGGCCACGGTGATCACCGAGCCACGCTTGACGCCGCCAACGGCCTCGGAGAACTTGTCGCCGCCCAGAGCCTTGATCGAGAGCGAGATACGCTCTTTCTCGATATCGACTTCGGACACGACAGCCTGAACAACGTCACCCTTCTTGTAGTTCTGGATGACGTCCTCGCCGCGCTCGTCCCAGCTCAGGTCCGAGAGGTGGACCATGCCGTCGATCTCGCCTTCGAGCCCGATGAACAGACCGAATTCGGTGATGTTCTTGACTTCGCCCTCGACCTCGGTGCCCTCGGGGTGTGTTTCTGCAAACACTTCCCACGGGTTGCGCATGGTCTGCTTGAGACCGAGCGACACGCGCCGCTTGGCACCGTC
>JBLRXE010000273.1:0-4031 GCA_047920895.1 Roseovarius sp. | reverse complement strand
CTCGCAGATCAGATCCTCGCGGCTCTGCGTGCCTTGGGTGAGCGCGATATTCCACGTCCCCGGCGAGGGCGCAGAGGACGTGCCGCGCGTGGCATTGGCCGTGCTCTGCATCCCCAGCTTGCGCGCATTGGCCAGATCGAGCGTCCAGCCCATCAGCACACCATCCTGAACAATCGCACGCTTTGCTGTCGGCAACCCCTCGGCGTCAAACGGGCGCGATCCGCTCATGCGCGGGCGGTGCGGGTCCTCCAGCACCGACAGCCCATCGGGCAGCACCTGCTCGCCCAACCGCTCGCGCAGCCAAGACGACCCCCGCGCCACCGAGGCGCCATTTACCGCCGCCAGCAAATGCCCGATCAACGTGCCAGAGATACGCTCGTCGAACAGCACCGGATAGGCGCCGGTGCGCGGGCGGCGCGCGCCCAGACGTTCCACGGCACGCGCGCCCGCGCTGCGACCGATTTCGTCAGCCGCCCGCAGATCGGCGGCAAAAACCCGGCTGTCGCCATCGTAATCGCGCTCCATCCCGGTGCCCGTGCCGGCAATCGCGACACAGGAGAGGCCGGTATCGCTGCGCGCATAGCCGCCCGAAAACCCGTTGCTCGCGGCGATATGCACGGCGCGGTGACTATATCCCGCCGTCGCCGATTGCACCTGCGTGACGCCAGCAACCGCCAAGGCCGCCACCTCTGCCTCCTGTGCCATCCTCGCCAAGGCGTCAGGGGCAGGCTCGGGCGAAGGATCGCACAGCTCCAACGCCGCCAGATCCCAATCCCGCGCCAATTGCCCCGGCTCGGCCAGCCCGGCATAGGGATCAACAGGCGCCTCGCGTGCCATCGCCACCGCCCGCTCGGCCAGGGCCGCGATCGTCGCCGCCCCGGTGTCCGAGGCCGACACATTCGCCTGCCGCCCGCCAATCAGCACCCGCAATCCGATGTCCACGCCCTCGGCGCGCTCTGCCTGTTCCAGCGTGCCGCCGCGCATGTCGATCGTCACCGATTGCCCGCGCAACGCCATCGCATCCGCCGCCTCGGCCCCGGCCCTCAGGGCCGCGTCAATCAGCGCATGGGTCAAGTCATCGAGCGATTTTGCCATGGGCATCTCCTTGTTGCCGACCTGAGGTAGACCGACGCCCCCCCACGCGCAAGCCCGTGCCCACGCAAAAGGCCACGCGCCTGCGGCCGTGGTCCCTCTTGCACCTTATTTCCGCCTCACCTCAGACGCTGCCCATTGGCCAGCACCTGACCGTCCTCGGTCACTTCGATGCGCGACGTCAGCTCATCCGCGCCGGTGCCTGTCCGTGCGAACAGACCCGCCATCATACGCACCATCATCGCCTGATCCTGAGCCACAAAGCCCATGTCAATCAGCTTGTCCAGGAGAGCATTGCCCCCCACAAGCCGCAGATCAATCGCGCCTTCTGGTGCTGGCACCCCGTCAAAGCTGGTCAGATCCGTCTGATCAAAGGTGAACGCCCCCGCCCCGGTCAGCTTGGCCCCCGCCAGATCGACCGTCAGATCATTGAGAACAAGGCTCTCGACCTCGCCGGGAACCTGCGCGCCGCTCTCCATCCGGGCCGTCTGTTCAGGGTCCAGCAAATCAAGAAAAAGCCGCCCCTTGCCCGACAGATCGACGCTGATCGTGGCCGGATCACGCAGCAATTGCGCGCCCGGATCGAACATCGCCCAGATCATGTCGGACATGGTAAAGCCGCTGAATTCCATCGCCAGTGCGAAATCCTGCGCCGTATCGCTCTTGGACACCGGCATCACCATGTTGAACCCCATCCGCGCCATCTCGGCCGTCACCGGAAAGGGCAAGCCGACACCGCTCATGGCAAGGCTCACACCGCGCCCCTCGCCACCATAGCGCACCCCATCCGCCCCCATGCCCACACGCAGCGTGCCCGATGTCGAGCTTTGCGTGCCTGCGACCACCTCGTCGCCATTGGTCAGCTTGTAGGCGGTGCTGCCCTCCTCATAGTCGATCTGACTGTCTACCCGAAACCCGGCGCGCAGGGCCGCGGCCATATCGCTGGTGTCAACGCCACCGACGATATCCGCATCCCCTGTCATGCGGAGCCGGGCCATCGTGCCTTGGATCTCGGCGCGCCCGCCTTCCTTGGGGTCGCTGAAATCAATCTCATAGACCACGGGACCGGCCATGATCTCTTGCGTGACCGCGCGCGCGGCCCCGTTCAGCGTGCTCTGATGGCGGCCCACCAAATCGGCCATGCGGATTTCGGCGGCGCCAAACTCGACCGTGTCCGCCCCGGCGACGACATCATCCAGCGTCATCGCCACCTCTTGCGCGGTGTAGTCATAGGTCATTGCGCTGGCATCGCCGGTCACGACCATCTCCATACCCGTTTGCGCCACCTGCATCGTGACCGCCACCTGCTCGCCCTCATCATCCCTGAGGTCCATCGCAAACGGCATGACCTCGGGCAGGAGCACCGCCACCGATCCATCGCCCCGCTCGACCATCTGCATCAGCCCCATGCGCAGCTCGACCGTGCCGCCATCTTCGGGCACCTGCATCCGCATCGCGAGATCGCGGATCGTCAGCGTATCCCCCACCTGCGCGGTCTCGGCGGTGACGACATAGCCATTGCTTTCCAGATTGCTCTGCCAATCCTGCCAGACCTCTGCGGCGGTCAGATCGGCGAATCCAGCGGTCGCCGACAGGCAGAACACAGAGGTAGAAGCGGCAAACGTGCGGATATAAGACATGAAGAGCACCTTTTTGAAATCGGAGTTGCCCTCAACTTCGGTTGTCACAGCAGCTTGGTCAAGGGATGATCTGACTGGAACTTGACCCGCCCCGGCGTTAGGACAAAGGCAGTCACAAGAGGAGAAAACCATGGATATGCAGGGCAAATGCGTTCTCATCACCGGCGCCAGCAAAGGCATCGGCGCGGCGGCTGCGCGGGTTTTTGCCGCAGCCGGGGCGCATGTCGCGCTTGCCGCACGCAATGCCGAGGCGATTGCCGAACTGGCGGGTGAAATCGGCCCCTCGGCCATCGCCATCCCCTGCGATGTCAGCCGCTATTGGGAAATGGAGGCCGCCGTTGCCGCCTGCCACACCGCCTTTGGTCCGTTGGACGTGCTGATCAACAACGCCGGTGTGATCGAACCGATCACCACCCTGACCGACGCCGACCCCGAGGCTTGGGCGCGCGCCATCGACATCAACCTCAAGGGCGTGTTCAACGGCATGCGCGCGGCCCTGCCCGGCATGATCGCGCGCGGCGCGGGGACCATCCTCACCGTCAGCTCCGGCGCCGCCCATAACCCACTCGAAGGCTGGAGCGCCTATTGCACCTCCAAGGCCGGGGCGGCCATGCTGACCCGCTGCGCCGATCTTGAGGGATCGCCCGCCGGCATCCGCGTCATGGGCCTCTCGCCGGGCACGGTGGCCACCGACATGCAGCGCGAGATCAAGGCCAGCGGCGTCAATGCCGTCAGCCGGTTGGACTGGTCCACCCATATCCCCGCCGAATGGCCCGCCCGCGCGCTTTTGTGGATGTGCGGCCCCGACGCTGCAGACTTCGCCGGACAGGAAATCTCGCTGCGTGACGAGGCAATCCGCCGACGCGTGGGCCTGATATGAGCACGGCCCCTCTGGTCACGCTGGACCGGGACGCCGGGTTCTGGATCGCCACGCTCAACCGCCCGGACAAGGCCAACGCCCTGACCGAGCCGATGCTCTCGGACCTCGCCGACATCGCAGAGGCCGCGCAAGAGGCCCGCGTTTTTGTCCTGACCGGCGCGGGCAAGGTGTTCTCCGCCGGGGCCGATCTTGACGCGGCGCGCGCCGGTCTCGCCACCAGCCCGGTCTGGGAACGCCTCTCGGGCGCCATCGCCGCCCTGCCCGGCGATACGTTGCCGGCGCTGCGCGATCTGTCCTTCACCATCCTGCTGACCGAGTTCGACCCGCCCGACGATACCGACGGCCAGCAGCAGCTTTTCCTTGCCCGTGTGGACCGGCTGCTGGATTTCGGCGGGGTCGAACAGGCGCTGGCGCTGATC
>JBLRXE010000272.1:0-4048 GCA_047920895.1 Roseovarius sp. | reverse complement strand
GGGTCTGGTCGACCGCTTGGGCGACCTCACTTGCGACTGGCTCTTGTCCATCGCCAATCTCGATCTTCTGCCGCAGACGGTGCTGTCGCGCGCCACGCGCGGCGCGGTCAATTTCCACGATGGCCCGCTACCCCGCTACGCCGGTCTCAATGCGCCGGTCTGGGCCATTCTGAATGGCGAGGCGCAGCACGGCGTTACCTGGCACCTGATCGAAGGCGGTGTGGACGAAGGGCGTATCATAACTCAGCGCATGGTGGACATCTCGGGTGATGAAACCGCCTTTACCCTCAACGCCAAATGCTACGCGGCGGCGCTCGACAGCTTTCCCGATGTGATCACCACCCTCGAACAGGGGGCCGTGACGGCACAGGCCCAAGACCTCGGGGCGCGCAGCTATTTCGCCCGCGACCAGCGCCCCGAGGGGCTGTGCCTCGATTTCACCCAACCGGCCGAGGCTCTGGCGCGGCTGGTGCGCGCGCTCGATCACGGCGGCTATGCCAACTCGCTCAACAGGGCGCGGATCATCGCGGGCGACCGCGTGCTGCTCGTAGGCCGGGCCGAGGTGGTGCCGGGCAGCGGCGCACCCGGCGTGGTGCTGAGCTTGGACGCAACACGCCTCACCGTGGCCACCGGTGCGGGCGCGCTGCGGCTCAGCGCGCTGACTGGGCCTGATGGCGGCGCGGTCGATCCGCGCTTTATCCCCGTGGGGTCAGTCCTGTCCACCTATCCCGTCACCGACCTTCTGACAAAACTCGCGCCACAAGACGGCTATTGGCGTCGCAGCCTGCGCGACCTGCGGCCCATCACCTTGCCACTGGGCAGCGGCACAGGGGTTGAAGAGCGCCGCACGCTTGATCTGCCGGGCAATCCGCTCGACGCCATCGGCCTCTGGGCTACGCGGCTAGGCGGCGAGGACGGCGCGCATCTCGCCTATGCCGGGGCGGCGGTCGCGGCGGCACTTGCCCCCGGCCATGTCTGCCCTTGGGTGCCGGTCGCGGTTTCCGACCTGCCCCACGCCATCGCAGAGGCCGAGGCGCACGGTGCCTTCGCGCTCGATCTCTTCGCCCGTGACCCCGCACTTGATGCCACGCAATGCCCGCATATCGGCCTGCGTGTCGCAGGGCGCGGCCTCATCCCCGGCACGGTGCTGACCGTGGACCTCACCGACACGCCCACGCTCACCTATGACGCCGCACGCCTTTCGCCCGCCATGGCCGACCTTCTCGCGCGGCGGCTCGAAGCCGTGGCGCGCGGCGACACCGCCCCCCTGCCCGAGGTCGAGCGTCGCATGGTCGTCGAAGCGTGGAACCGCACCGATACCGCCTATGACGCCCGCCCTCTGCACCGCCTGATCGCTAATCAGATCGCCAAGACACCCGAGGCCCGCGCCGTGGTGTTCGAGGCCGAAACCCTCACCTATGCCGCCCTTGACGCCCGCGCCAACCGCATCGCCCATGTGCTGCGGCAGATGGGCGTTGGCCCCGGTGTGCTGGTGGGGCTCTGCCTGCCGCGCTCTGCCGACATGATCGCCGCCGCCTTGGGCATCTGGAAGGCAGGCGGGGCCTATGTGCCGATGGACCCGGCCTATCCCGCCGAACGTCTGGCGCTCTACCTCAGCGACAGCGCCGCGCGCGTGGTCGTGACCCGCTCTGACGTGGCACAGACCCTGCCGCCAACGGCTGAGACCCTCACGCTCGACACCGACCCGCGCCTGCCCAATGCCCCCGACAGCGAGGTTGACGGCGGCGCAGGCCCTGACGATCTGGCCTATGTGATCTATACCTCCGGCTCGACCGGCCGCCCCAAGGGCGTCATGGTCACGCATCGCAACGTCGCCAATTTCTTTGCCGGAATGGATGACCGTATCCCGGCAGACCCCGGTGCTGTCTGGCTGGCCGTGACCAGCCTCAATTTCGACATCTCCGTGCTCGAACTCTTTTACACTCTCGCGCGCGGCTACACGCTCATCCTCAGCGGCGAAGAAAGCCGCGCGCTGGTTTCATCTGGGCAATTGGCCACCTCTGACAGAGGCATGCAGTTCAGCCTTTATTATTGGGGCAACGACGATGGCATGGGGCGCGACAAATACAAATCCCTGCTCGAAGGCGCGCAGTTCGCCGACACCCACGGCTTTTGCGCGGTCTGGACGCCCGAGCGGCATTTCCACGCCTTTGGCGGCCCCTATCCCAACCCGTCTGTGACAGGTGCCGCCGTCGCGGCGGTCACCCAAAACATCGCCGTGCGCGCCGGAAGCTGCGTTGCCCCCCTCCACCACCCCGCGCGCATCGCCGAGGAATGGGCGGTCATCGACAACCTCACCAACGGGCGCGCCGGTCTGGCGATTGCCTCCGGCTGGCACCCTGACGATTTCATCCTGCGCCCGGAAAACACGCCGCCGCGCAACAAACCCGCGATGTTTGAGGCGATCCGCGATCTGCGCCGCCTCTGGCGCGGCGAAGCGGTGGAATTTCCCCGCGCCGATGGCACGCTGCATGCGGTCGTGACCCAACCGCGCCCGGTGTCCAAGGATCTGCCCGTCTGGGTCACAACCGCCGGCAACCCCGAAACGTGGCGCGAGGCGGGGGCGCATGGGGCCAATGTGCTCACGCATCTCTTGGGGCAATCCATCGACGAGGTGGCAGGCAAGATTGCCCTCTACCGCACCGCCCTGCGCGAGGCGGGGCATGATCCCGACAGTTTCACCGTCACGCTCATGCTGCATACCTATGTGGCCGAAACCCGCGACGAGGCGCGGCGCGTGGCACGCGAGCCGATGAAGGATTACCTGCGTTCCGCCGCCGCCCTCATCAAACAATACGCTTGGGCCTTCCCGGCCTTCAAACGCCCGCAAGGCGTGAGCACCCCGTTTGAATTGGACCTCGGATCGCTCAGCGCAGAGGAACTCGACGGCATCCTCGATTTCGCCTTCGAGCGGTATTTCGAGGACTCCGGCCTTTTCGGCACCGTTGAGGATTGCGTCGCCCGCGTCGAGGGCCTGAAACGCATCGGCGTCGATGAGGTGGCTTGCCTGATCGACTACGGCATTCCCGCGCGGCAGGTGCTCGACGGGTTGCGCCCGCTCGCGCGTGTGCTGGAACGCTCCAACCGCGTGGGGGCCATCCCGGAGGATGACTTTTCCATCGCCGCGCAAATCCTGCGCCATGGTGTGACGCATCTTCAATGCACCCCCTCGATGGCGCGGATGATCGCGATGAACGACGAAGCCCGCCACGCCCTCGGGCGGCTGCGGCATCTGATGCTGGGCGGCGAGGCGCTACCGGGCGCTCTGGTGCAGGAGTTGCGGCAGGTCACAGCCGCGCATATCACCAATATGTATGGCCCCACGGAAACGACCATCTGGTCCACCACCGGCCCCGCCGAAGAAAGCCCCGGCCCCTGCCCCATCGGCACACCCATTGTCAATACGCAGGCGTATGTTCTGGACCCTATGATGCAGCCCCTACCTGTCGGCATGGCGGGCGAACTCTGGATTGGCGGCGACGGGGTCACGCGCGGTTATCTCGGGCGCGATGATCTGACAGCGGACCGCTTCCGCCCAGACCCGTTCCGCACAGGCGGGCGCATCTATGGCACCGGCGATCTGGTGCGTTGGCGCGCTGACGGGCGGCTCGACTTCGTGGGCCGCGCCGACGCACAAGTGAAACTGCGCGGCTACCGGATCGAGCTGGGCGAGATCGAGGCGGCGCTTGAAGGCTGCACCGGGGTGGCGCAAGCGGTGGTTCTGGCGCGCGAGGATACCCCCGGCGACATGCGCCTCGTGGCCTATCTGCGCGGCACGCCCACGCCAGAAACCGCGCGCGCGCATCTGGCCACGCAACTGCCCGCGCACATGATCCCGGCGCATGTCGTCGTGCTGGATCACTTCCCGCTCACCCCCAACCGCAAGGTGGACCGCAAGGCGTTGCCCGCCCCCGAAACACAGGTCAAGGCCCCGCGCCCTGCAGCCGCCCCCAACCCGGTCACCCCCGCCAATACGCTGGAGCGCGACATCGCAGCGATCTGGTCGCGGATCTTGGGCGTGGCCGAC
>JBLRXE010000271.1:0-4050 GCA_047920895.1 Roseovarius sp. | reverse complement strand
GGTGACTTCGATGATCGGCGCGACCATCAATCCCAACACCGGCGATTATTCGCGCGGGGCGGCAGGGTTCTGGGTCGAGCAGGGTGCGATTGCCTATCCGGTCAACGAATGCACCGTTGCGGGCAGCCTGCCCGAGATGCTGCGCCGGATGATCCCGGCCAATGATGCGCGGTTGCATCTGGGGCGGGTGGTGCCATCGCTGCTGGTCGGGGGGCTGACGCTTGCCGGGGAGTGATCTGGCGCTCTTGATCGAGGCGGCCCATGTGGCGGGGCAGATTGCCACCGCCTATGTCGGCAGACCGCTGGAGGTGCAGGACAAGGCCGGCGGCGCCGGGCCGGTGACGGCGGCGGATCTGGCGGTCAATGCGATGCTGCTGGGGTCGCTGTGCGGCGCGCGGCGCGGCTATGGCTGGCTGTCGGAAGAGACCGAGGACAGCGCCGCGCGGCTGCGGGCAGAGCGGGTGTTCATCGTCGATCCGATCGACGGCACGCGCAGCTTCATCGAAGGCAGCGACAGTTGGGCGCATTCGCTGGCGGTGGCCGAGGGCGGCGTGGTGATTGCCGCCGTGGTCTATCTGCCGATGCGGGACAAGCTCTATGCTGCCGCCAAGGGGCAGGGGGCCACGTTGAACGGTGTGCCCATCCGCACCACGGGGCGGGCCGATCTGGCGGGGGCGTCGATCTTGGCGGCCAAGCCCAATTACGCGCCCGAAAACTGGCGGGGCGGTCGTGTGCCCGAGGTGGCGCGCGCCTTTCGCCCCTCGCTGGCATACCGCCTGAGCCTAGTGGCCGAGGGGCGCTATGACGCGATGATGACGCTGCGCCCGTCCTGGGAATGGGACATCGCGGCGGGCGATCTGATCCTGCGCGAGGCGGGGGCGCTGACGTCGGACCGCCGCGCGGGGCCGCTCAGGTTCAACAACGCAGTGCCGATGGTCGATGGCGTGTTGGCGGCCAATCCGGTGCTGCACGGGGCGCTGCACGCCGCTCTGGCGGGGTGATCCCCCTTGCACCCGGCGGCGATCCGCGTCTAATGCGCGGGCGACAGGATCAAAAACAGGCACATCATGCCCCGCTCCGACAATCTGACCGGCGCCCTATTGATGATGGGGTCGATGGCGGCGTTCACGTTGAACGATGCCATGATCAAGGGGCTGGCGGGGCAGGTGCCACTCTTTCAGGTGATGTTCCTGCGCGGGGTGGTGACAACAATCCTCGTGGCGCTGATCGCGTGGAAGATGGGCGCGCTCAAGCGGCACCTGCCGCGCGAGGATTGGGGGCCGGTGTTCTGGCGGATGGTGGGCGAAATCGGATCGGCCTATTTCTTTGTCACCGCCCTCTATAATATGCCTCTGGCCAATATCAGCGCGATCATGCAGGCCTTGCCGCTGACGCTGACGCTGGCCGCCGCGCTGTTCTTTCGCGAGCCGGTGGGCTGGAAGCGGATGGCGGCGATCATGGCCGGGTTCATCGGCGTGATGCTGATCGTGCGACCGGGCACTGAAGGGTTCAACATCTATTCGGTCTATGGATTGGCGGCGGTGGCCTTTGTCACGTTGCGCGATCTGGCGACGCGGCGGTTGTCGCGCGATGTGCCCTCGATGCTGGTGACGCTGTTCAATTCGTTCTTCATCATGGCGTTTTTCGGTCTGGGTAGCCTGACCGGCGAATGGGTGGCGCTCGATGGGCGGGCCGCGCTCTTGATCTGTGGCGCGGCGGTGATGATCATCGGCGGCTATCTCTTTTCCATCATGGTGATGCGCGTGGGCGAGATCAGTTTCGTGGCACCGTTTCGCTATACCAGCCTGATCTGGGCGCTCTTGCTGGGCTGGCTGGTGTTTGGCGACTGGCCGCAGACGTTGACCTTGGTTGGCGCGGCTATCGTGGTGGCAAGCGGTCTTTTCACCCTCTACCGCGAGGCGCAGATCAGCCGGCGGGCCAAGGCGGATTTGAAAAGACAGCTTTCACTCGGTCCTCGTCCACGTTGAACTGAGACTTGAAAAACGCCGCTTCGCGCGCGTCGATCGGGTGCATCGGGCCGGTCTTGTATTTGGCATGCGAATCGTTGTCGGCATGTTTGGCGCGCAGATACATATGGGGGCCGGGCTGGATCAGCGTGGGCATCTCGTAATGCAATTTGTGATGGCCAAAGTTCATCACGGTCAGCGGGTCGTCGGGGCGAAAGAGCACGGCCAGACCACAGGCCCAGAAGGGGGCCTGAAGCTCTTCGGCGATGATCCCCTGCTCTGACAGGGTGACGGAATAGCCCCGGTTATAGTCGATGGCCATATAGCGCCAGCTTTTGCGCATGGTGCGGGTGTGTTTCTCGAACCAGCGCAGGCTGCGCACAAAGCCGAGGCCGACGGCATCGTCATCATCGAGGCGGAATTGCATGGAGAGGTCGGTATCCTCGCCCAGTTCCGCCTTGATCGCCAGTTGCATGGCAAGGCGGTGCTTCATCGGTTCGCTCTCGATGATCTTGATCTGCGGCACCGGGGCGGTGAGATCGTGCAGCCGGTCAAGATAGGGTTTTGGCATGTTTTGCCCGATCATCACGAGAAAGGTGAAATCGGGGTTTTGCTGCGCCGCGATAGAGGGCAGGGTCAGACATTCGAAATGGCGAAAGCGCAGCTCCATCCGGGCGGGGGCATATAGATAGGCCTCGCGTTCCGAGACCGTGTCATGCATGCGTTTGAAGCCGCCCAAGGCGGGATAGGAAAACCGGCATATTCCAACGACGCGCATCTGTTCCCGTCCCCTAGCGAAAGCTGGCGCGGACCCGGTCCGCGTCGATGTGAAAGTGATCGCGAAAGAGCGCCTCGCCTGCGGCATCCAGCAACGACAGCTTGGGCATCCGCACCCCATCTTTCTGGCGCGAGTCGTTATAGCCGTTGTGTCCGCGCACAAACATCGGTTCCCCGGGCCAAGAGAGTGTGGGCATATTCTGCCAGAGGCGTGCGTGGGAATAGTTCATGATCGTATGGCGCACGCCGGGACGGACCGATATGGCGAGCGCCGGAGTCCACATGTGCTGAAACGTGGCCGCAGCCAGAATACCCTCTGGCGTGGGGGTGGCGACAAAGCCGTTGACGAAATCAATCGCAACATGGCGATTGCCGCGCAAGAGGCCGCGCGCGGCATGGGCCAGCATGCGCAGGCGTTCGACAAAGCGGACAGAGACCGCATCGTCATCATCCATGCGGAATTGCAAGCAGGGCTGGCCGCTGTCGAGAACCGCCGCGGTGATCACCTCGCGCATCACGTCGCGGTGGCGTCCGGGTTCGCGGATCACGACGCGGGCCTGTGGCAGGGTGCCGAGATTGTCCATCAGCCGCGCGTGGTCCTGACGCGGCATGTTAGGGCCGATCACCACCAAAAGGGTGAAATCCGGATCACTCTGCGCCCGCAGGGGCGGCAGGGTGAATTGCTCGAACAGGCGAAAGCGTTCCTGCATCCTTTCGGGGGCGTAGAGATAGGCCTCGCGCTCGGCGGTTTCGGCATGTTCGACCTGAAATCCGCCCAGTGCGGGATAGGAAAACCGGCACAGGCCGATCACCTGCGATTTTGCATTTTCCATCCTGCCCTGCGTGCCCTAGAGTGCCGGGATCGACTGTGGCATCGGCCTGTGGTGAACGCAAGTCCGGACCTGTTGACAACCCCCGCGACTCCCCCTATACGCGCCCCATCCATGGCTGAGGGGGTCGCCCCGTCGCCTGTATCAGAACTGTAGTGGTCAAGATCCGGGCGAATGCGCCCCGATCCTCTGGAAACCCACCGCGTCGGACCCGAAATGCAGGGTTCGATTGCGGTCTGTGCGTATTGCGGACGCGCGATTCGCTTTTGATTAACCGCATGGGGCTGGTCCTTGTGCAGACACATGTGTTGAGAGACGGGGAAATAACCGGAATGCCAACGATCCAACAGCTGATCCGCAAGCCGCGGCAGCCGAAAGTCAAGCGCTCCAAGTCGCAGCATCTGGAGCAGTGCCCCCAGAAACGCGGCGTATGCACGCGCGTCTATACCACAACACCGAAGAAGCCGAACTCGGCC
>JBLRXE010000270.1:0-4080 GCA_047920895.1 Roseovarius sp. | reverse complement strand
CCGCCCCGGCGTCGATCACCTGCACCGAAACATAGCGCCCCGGTTGGACCACCGCGCGATCCCGGCACAGAGGCTCGGTCAAGGTCAGGTTCTGGGTGACAATCCGGATCTCTCCCCCCTCCGGCATCGCATCACGGGAATTCACCACGAGGTTCATCAGCACCTGCTCCAGCTGCCGCTTGTCGGCACGAATGGCGGCCAGCGTCGGATCGTGGCTGAGCGAGAGCGCGATCTTCTCGCCCACCAGCCGGTTGAGCAGATGCGTCAGATCCGCCAACGTATCGCGCAGGTCGATCACCTCGGGGCGCAAGGTCTGCTTGCGCGAATAGGCCAGCAATTGGCTGACCAGCGCCGCCGCGCGATTGGCATTCTGGTTGATCTGCATGAGATCGCCAAAATCGGGATCACCCTGATCATGGCGCAAGAGCAACAAATCGCAATGCCCTGAAATCGCCGTCAACAGGTTGTTGAAATCATGCGCCACACCGCCAGCAAGCTGGCCTATCGCCTGCATTTTCTGACTTTGCACAAACTGGGCCTCAAGCGTCTTCAACTCGGTGGCATCGCTGAGGACCGCGATCAGCACGGCCTCCTCAGCCTCCATCGTGCGGTTCAGCGTCACCTGGACAAACACCTCGCGGTCGTCGCGGCGAACGCGCAGAAACTCGGCATGTACCGTGCCGCGCCCCGCCGCTGCATCCCCCAGCCAGTCCGTGATCGAACGCCCAAGCCCCTCGAACACGTCGCCGAGGGCCATCCCATTACAATCGTCCACGCCAAGCAGTTCACGCGCGGGCCGGTTGGACAACTGGATATGCCCCGACGCGGACAATTTCAACAATGGCACGGGTAGCGCATCGAAAAACGTCCAGCCATCCAGAATCTGCGCGCGCCCCTCGACGCCCGGCAAAAGAAATATTTCGCGCCGCCCCGCCGTGCCCTCGCGCGCCACCACAAGACATGAAACAGGCCCCTCCGGGGTGGCGATCTCATTGACCTGTCCGGGACACAATGGCGGCGTGACGCAAAGCCGCTCAAGCGTCCTGACACGTTCGCCCACCAGATCGCGCGCCGCCGCGTTCATGAAGAGCACCGCATCGCGGCGCCCCAGCGTCAGCATCGGCAAGGTCTGCGCCTCGGCCTCGCGCGGGCCCTGACCGGCCGATTTCTCGATCCGCCAAAGAAAATGATCCGCACCGCTGCGATGCACGCTGATGCGCATATGGCCGCCTCGCGTCACAAGATCCTCAACCGAAGATCCCTTGGCCAGCGCGCGCGTCTCCATTCGAAAGAGAAGGGCACCGGGGTTGGCCAGAACCTGTCGCAACGCGCCCGCCAGCGTGGTCGCGCGATCCGCTCCCAGAAGTCGGCGCGCGGCCGCATTGGTGTGGACAAGGCGCCCCTCCAACTCGGCCAGGATCAGAGGCAAAGGGTCAGCCTCTAGCATTTCTTGCGCAAGAATGGATACGGCCCGCCGCTGCCCCGACGCGCACCGATTCACCGCCACGATCCAGACCGCGACAAGCCCGAGAACCGCCCCCACAAGCCACAAAAGTCGTTGCCCCTGCCCCGGGGGCACCAACACTGCCGTGCCCGCAAAGAGCACCGCCGCCAGCATTAGCACACCTGCACGCGGACCAAGCCGCAGCGCCGCCTGTTGAAGCTGACCTCCAGACTGCGGGATGAACGCCAAAACCCCGACCCTCGCTACATGTTTCCTGCACCCTCTATAGGGGCAAAGCCTTAAGCGAGATTTAACGGCGGCCGAAACAACACGTCAAGGTTGATTGTAAGTCAAAAAACTCTCTTGAGTTGCGCGAGGTAGAATCCGTCGCCGGTCGGTGAGATCGGCCATCGCTGCGCCTCACGCACGTTCCACTCCGGATTATCACATAAAAATTGCCCTACAACATCCTGATTTTCATCATTAAAAACAGAACATGTCGCATAAGCCAAAAGCCCATGCGGCGCCACCCTGAGCGCGGCCTCGGTGAGAATGCGCAACTGAATATGCGTCAGCTCCGTCAATCGCTCGGGCGTCAGCGCCCATTTCGCCTCGGGCGTGCGCCGCCAGGTGCCGCTGCCCGAACAGGGCACATCGCATAAAACGACGTCAAAAACGCCCTCGGGCTGCAGGACACATGCCACGTCAACGCCCGCCCGCGCCGCCCGCGCAGGTAGGTCGCGCATGCGCTTAGGGGCGGCATCATGGGCAAAAAACGCACCCTCGATACGCGCCGCGAGGGCAAGCACCTTGCCGCCACCGCCGGCACAATAATCCAGCACACGCGCGCCTTGCGGCACCTCCAGTGCCTCCATCGCCGCCTGGCTGCTGCCATCCTGAAGCTCGATCCAGCCCTCGGCATAGCTCTGAGAGCTGATTATTTTTCTCTCACCTTCAATCACTTGCAGCGCGTTCTTGGCGATTTCAACGGGCCGCGCAACGATCCCCTCAGCCGCCAACCGGGCCTGCGCCGCCGCGCGCGTCGCCCGGCCCGGATTGACCCGGAGCATGATCGGCGCGCGCGCGCGCAGCGCCTCTGCCGCCGCCTCTGCCGCGGCTCCCAACGATGCCTCGAACCGGGGCCAGAGCCAATCAGGCAAGTCCCGGGCCGCCGCAGTGTCCGGCGCACCCGGCACAAGCTCTCCTGCGGTCAAAGGCGCAGGCGCATGTCCTTCTCCCGTGAAAATTTCTTCTGGATCAATCCCTTGCGCACGCAAGCTGCCCAGCATCAGAGCGCGACCATCCTCGCCGCCACCAAGCGCGGCGCAGGACCGCCGACAGCGCAGCACCGAAAAAACATGATCGCGCAGCGCCGCCCGATCCTTGGATCCGGCATAGCGCGCGCCTCGCGCCCAATTGGTCAGCGCCTTTTCCGCAGCCTCGCCCGCGCGGATCCGCTCCAACACCTCTATGGCGGCCGCAACCCGCGCGCCGGGGGTCATGCAATCACCTCAAGAGCACCGCGCAACACAATGACAAACCTAACCAATCCGATAATTCGGGCTCTCGCGGGTGATTTGCACATCATGCACATGGCTTTCCTTGAGACCCGCGCCAGTGATCCGCACGAATTGGCAATTATGACGCATTTCCTCGACCGTGGCACAGCCGGTATAGCCCATCGCCGCCCGCAATCCGCCGACAAGCTGATGGATCACGCTGCCCGCAGCCCCCTTGTAGGGCACCTGCCCCTCGACGCCCTCGGGTACTAGCTTGTCGCTGGCGGCATCCTTCTGGAAATAGCGATCCGCCGATCCGCGCGCCATGGCGCCGAGGCTCCCCATCCCGCGATAGGCCTTGAACGACCGCCCCTGATAGAGAATGACCTCGCCGGGGCTTTCATCCGTGCCCGCCAGCATGCTGCCAACCATGGCACAGGACGCGCCCGCCGCAATCGCCTTGGCGAAATCGCCCGAAAACTTGATGCCGCCATCGGCGATCACCGGCACATCACCGGCCGCGCGCGCGCTGTCCATCACGGCGGTCAGCTGCGGCACGCCCACGCCCGCCACCATCCGCGTGGTGCAGATGCTGCCCGGTCCGATCCCGACCTTGACCGCATCGGCGCCCGCGCCGATCAGGGCGCGCGTGGCCTCGGCGGTGGCGACATTGCCCGCCACCACCTGCACCGCATTGGACAGCGCCTTGATCCGTTCGACGGCGCGCGCCACACCTTCGGAATGGCCATGGGCGGTGTCGATCACCACCATGTCCACGCCCGCATCAATCAGCGCCTGCGACCGCTCGAACCCGGCATCGCCGACGGTCGAGGCAGCAGCCACCCGCAGCCGCCCCAGATCGTCCTTGCAGGCCGTGGGATTGAGCACCGCCTGTTCGGTGTCGCGCAGCGTCAAAAGGCCGGTCAGCTTGCCCGCCTTGTCCGTCACCAGCAATTTCTCGATCCGCCTCGCCTTCATCAGGCTCTTGGCCTCGTCCCGATCCGCAGGCTCTTGCAGGATCGCCAGATCGTTGCTCGTCATCATCACCCGCACCGGCGTGCGGTCATCCTCGGCAAAGCGCATGTCGCGATTGGTCACGATGCCCACAACACGACCGGTCTCATCCACCACCGGAAA
>JBLRXE010000269.1:0-4088 GCA_047920895.1 Roseovarius sp. | reverse complement strand
GGCTGCGGGCCATGGGCTTTGCCGATCTGGGGGACGCGCGGCGGTTCTGTTCGGCGCTGGTCGCTGAACGTGCCGAATGTATCCCGGTCGTCACGCGGTGACGCGGTTCGGGGCGACGATCCTCGATGCGGAGGGTCTGCGGCTGACGGCAGAGGAAAAGGCGCTGTTTCGCGACGCGCGTCCGTTTGGGTTCATCCTCTTTGCCCGCAATATCGACAGCCCCGATCAGGTCCGCGCCCTTGTGACCGAAATGCGCGAGGCCGCAGGGCATGATGCGATGGTCACGATTGATCAGGAAGGGGGGCGCGTGCAGCGTCTGCGCGCGCCGCTCTGGCGGGACTGGCCCGCGCCGCTGGATCAGGCAGAGGCGGCGGGTAGCCACGCGGCTGAGGCCATGTATCTGCGCTATCGCCTGATTGCGGCAGAGTTGCACGCGCTTGGCATCGACAGCAACTGTGCGCCGCTGGTGGATGTGGCGGGGCCTGCAACGCATCCCTTTTTGCGCAATCGCTGTTATGGGACGCAGGCCCATACGGTGGCGGCTTTGGGACGTGCGGTGGCGAATGGTTTGCTGGACGGGGGCGTATTGCCAGTGGTCAAGCACATCCCCGGACATGGCCGTGCCGAGGCGGATAGCCACCATGATTTGCCGGTGGTGACGGCCCTCAAGAGCGAGTTGCAAGCCACGGATTTTGCACCGTTTAAGGCGCTCAATGATCTGCCGCTCGGGATGACGGCGCATCTGGTTTATACGGCGATTGATGCGGCTCCTGCCACCCTCTCGGCCCCGATGATGCGGGTGATCCGGGACGAGATCGGCTTTGACGGGCTCATCATGACCGATGACATTTCGATGAAGGCGCTGCGGGGCACGCTGCCGAACCTGTCGCACGCGGCTCTTGAAGCGGGCTGTGATGTGATCCTTCATTGCAACGGCACGCTGGCCGAGCGGCAGGCGGTGACCGAAGCCGCGGGTGAAATGACGGATGCGGCGCAAATCCGCGCGGAGCGGGCGCTGACATGGCGCAAGACCCCCCAAGAGATTGACATTTCCGCCCTATCGGCAGAGCTTGACGCGCTGATGGGCGGGTGTGCGCATGGTTGAGGACGATTTCGACAGGGATGAGGCGCCGGTCAACGTTGCCGAGCGGTTGGCCGCTGAGGCGTTGATTGTCGATGTGGACGGGTTCGAGGGGCCGCTGGACCTGCTTCTGACGCTGAGCCGCACGCAGAAGGTGGACCTGCGCAAGATTTCGGTGCTGGAACTGGCGCGGCAATACCTCGCCTTTGTCGAGCGCGCCAAGGCGTTGCGGTTGGAACTGGCGGCGGATTATCTGGTGATGGCGGCCTGGCTCGCCTTTCTCAAATCGCGGCTGCTGTTGCCGCCCGACCCGACCGAAGAGGGACCATCGGGCGAGGATCTGGCGGCGCATCTGGCGTTTCAGTTGGAGCGGTTGCAGGCGATGCGCGATTGTGCGGCGCGGCTGATGGGGCGTGACCGGCTGGGCCGCGATTTCTTTGCGCGCGGTGTGCCTGAGGATGTGGCGCGGCTGCGGCGTGTGACCTATACGGCGACGCTGCTTGACCTCATGCAGGGGTACGCGCGGATCAGGACGCGCGACGAATTCCGCCCCTTTGTGATGGATCGCGATGCGCTCTTTACCATGGAGCAGGCGTTGGAGCGGATGCGTGGGCTGATCGGCTATGCGGGCACCTGGACCGATATCCTGAGCTATCTGCCCGAGGGATTCACCACCGACCCGGGGCGGCGGCGGTCGGCCACGGCCTCGACCTTTGCGGCGGCGCTGGAACTGGTCAAGGAAGGGCGGGCAGAGTTGCGGCAGGCCGAGGTTTTCGCGCCGATCGAGCTGCGGCGCAAGGATTGAGAGTATGGCGGAAGTATCAGAAGAAAAAGAACAAAGCCTGTTTCAGGCACCTCCCATCGGCGAACAGGAGCGGATGATCGAGGCGATGCTGTTTGCAAGCGCTGAGCCTTTGACGACGCGTGAAATGGCCGAACGGATGCCGCATGGCAGCGATCCCGCCGAAGCCCTCGTGCATCTGCGCAAACGCTATGAGGGGCGCGGGGTGCGTGTGGTCAAGGTGGGCGATGCCTGGGCGATCCGCACCGCGCCCGATCTGGGCTATCTGATGAGCCGTGAAACGGTCGAGACCCGCAAGCTGAGCCGGGCCGCGATTGAGACGCTGGCGATCATTGCCTATCATCAGCCGGTGACGCGCGCCGAGATCGAGGAAATCCGCGGCGTGGCGGTCAGCCGGGGCACGGTGGATCAACTGCTCGAGATGGAGTGGATCCGGTTCGGGCGACGCAAGATGACGCCGGGGCGGCCGGTGACGTTCGTGGTCACGCAGGAGTTTCTGGATCACTTCGGGCTGGAGAGCGCGCGCGATTTGCCGGGGCTCAAGGAATTGCGCGCCGCAGGTCTCTTGGACAACCGCCCGCCGCCGGGCACGATGCCGACGATGGGCAGCGAAGACGAGGGCGAGGACGAAGGCGCGCCGGGACAAAACGAGTTGTTCGAGGATTGAGTGTGGTGTTTGCCGCGCGGTTGGCGCCTCCGGCGGGAGTATTTGGACCAAGAAAAAAGCGAAATAATCCTGAGATGCCCTGAAATCGGCGTGTTTGTGTGTTATGGATCGACAAGAGGCAGTAAAAGGAGTGGCGCAATGAACGTCAATCAGATGATCAACATGGTGGTGCGTATGATCGTGCAGATGGTGATGCGCAACGGCATGAATGCGGTGAATAAGCGCATGAGCGGCGGCGGCAGCGCGCCGGATACTCAGAAAACCGTGTCGCGTGATCGGCAAGCGATGAAAACCGGCCGCAAGACCGATCTTTTCTAAGGCGTCACGCCTTGAAATGTTTGGACAGTTTCAGCCCCTGCCCCTGATAGTTTGACGCGATGCCTGCGCCGTAGAGGTGATCGGGAATTTCGTCCATTTTCTCATAAACCAGCCGCCCGACGATCTGGCCATGTTCCAGCACGAAGGGCGCCTCGTGGCAGCGCACTTCGAGCACGCCGCGTGATCCGGTGCCGCCTGCGGCGGCATGGCCAAAGCCGGGATCGAAAAATCCTGCGTAATGCACCCGGAATTCGCCCACCATGGCCACATAGGGGGCCATTTCGGCGGCACATTCGGGGGGGATATGCACCGCCTCGCGGCTGACCAGAATATAGAACGCGCCGGGATCAAGGATGATCTGGCCATTGTCGGAATGCACCTCTTCCCAATAGGCGGTGGGATCGTAATGGCCGATGCGGTCCAGGTCGACCACGCCGGTATGCGGTTTGGCGCGATAGCCCACGAGCGTGCCGGTCTGGGGGCGCAGATCGACGGAAAAGCCAAGCCCTTCGTCAATCACCGCGGTGCCATCCACCAGCGGCGTTTGTGCGTGCAGCCTGAGCAGGGCGTCATCCGAGAGCACGGCCTGACCTGCGCGAAAGCGGATCTGGTTGAGGCGCATGCCGGGGCGCACCAGCACCGAAAAGGAGCGCGGGCAAATCTCGGCATAGAGGGGGCCGGTATAGCCGGGGGCGACGCGGTCGAATTCCACCCCGCCGTCGGTGATGAGCCGGGTCAGCAGATCAAGCCGCCCGGTGGAGGATTTGGCATTTGCGACCGCCTGCACGCCCATGGGCAGGGCGAGTGCTTCCATCAGCGGCACGACATAGACACAGCCCTTTTCCAGCACCGCCCCGGCGCTGAGATCGATTCGGTGCATCTCGAATTCCGCGAGCCGGTCGGTGACGGTGTTCCCCGCGCCGGTGAGAAACGAGGCGCGCACGCGGTAGGCGGTTTGACCCAGGCGCAGATCGAGGCTGGCGGGCTGGACCTGTTCGGGCAGGATCGCGGGCGTGCCCAAGAGGGTGCCCGTGTCGATCATTGTGCGGATTTGCTGGCTGGAAAGAACCCCGGTCATCTCTGCCCCCCTCTCGTTGCGCCCCGCAATCTGGTCAGGGTGCCCGAGGGGCCGAGGCGGGCGGAATCGTCGGTAATTATGGTCGGGCTAGCAGGACTTGAACCTGCGACCTTCCGTCCCCCAGACGGACGCGCTACCAGGC
>JBLRXE010000268.1:0-4097 GCA_047920895.1 Roseovarius sp. | reverse complement strand
GGACTGGTCTCGGGCACGTTGAGTACCTGGTCGGCCTCGTCGGCGTTTCGTATAGATCAGGTGGCGCAGCAGGCCATCGAGTTTCCGATGGGCTTTACGATCATCATGATCGCCATGAACCGCCGGGCCTGGGACAATCTGCCCGATGCCGCGAGAGAGGCTTTCGAGCGCAACAGCGGCGAGGGCCTGACAGCCACGCTGAGCCGAATCGAGACGGGCATCAACGACGCCCTGCGCGACCGCTTCGTCGAGGGCGGCGCGGTGATCTACACGCCTGAGGGCGAGGCGCGCGCGCAATGGGAGGCCGCGCTCGGCCCGATCGCGAGCAACTGGGCCGAGCAGACGCCGGGCATGTCGGAAAGGCTCGCTGTCTTGCGGGAAATCATCGCTGACATCCGCGAAGTAGAGGCCGGCGAATGAAGGCGGCCAGCCTGCTTGACAGGCTAACAGCGCGTGGCGCCGGCATCCTTGCCGCCGCCGCAGCCTTGCTGGTGCTCTGTCTGTCCTTTCTGACCGTCACCGATGTGTTGATGCGCTGGCTGATCAACACCTCGATCCGTGGCATGTCTGACATGACCCTGATCGCGGTGATCATGATCACTGCGCTGTGCTTTCCGATCTGCTCGCGCGAGGGCGGTCATGTCAGAATCACGCTGCTGGGCGCCGTTTTGCCACGGCTGGGCGCCCGGATCGTCGAGCTGTTTTCCAATACGGTCACGCTTGTCTTTCTGGGCGCTATTGCTTGGCAGGCATTCCAGCTCATGGTGGAACACCACCGGCACGGACAGGTGACATCAGTGCTCAATATCGGCCTCGGGCCGATTTGGGCGATCGCAGCCGTGGCGTTGGGGGTCACGGCACTCATCCAGCTTTACCTTCTCTTGCGCCATCTGAGCGGGCGTGAACTCGAGCAGGGCACCAAGAACCAGGAGCCCGGCTGAAAATGGATGCGCTACTCATTGCCGGGCTAGGCATCGGCGGTATGTTTCTTCTCATCTTGTTGCATGTTCCCATTGGCGTGGCGATGGGGGTGGCCGGCGTTGTCGGTTTCGCGCTGCTCACCGGGCCGGAGCCGGCACTGGCGGTGCTCAAGATCGAGCTCGCGGGCCTTCTGACCAGCCGCGAGCTGGCCGTGATACCGCTTTTCCTGTTCATGGGCGGGCTGGCCGGCGGCGCCGGGTTGAGCGACGATCTTTACCGCCTGTTTACCGCCTTTATCGGCCACCGGCGTGGCGGGCTGTCGCTGGCTACGATCGGAAGCTGTGCGGGCTTTGGGGCGGTCTCGGGCTCGTCGCTGGCGACGGCGGTAACCATGGGTCGCATCGCCCTGCCGCAGATGATGAGTCGTGGCTACAAAGCCTCGATCGCCACCGGCACGGTGGCGGCGGGCGGCACGCTGGGTATGCTGATCCCGCCGTCGCTGGTGATGATCATCTATGCCGTTCTCACCGAGCAGTTCGTGATCACCATGTTCGTGGCGGCCATCGTTCCGGGGCTTCTGGCCGTGGCGCTGCATATCGTCGCCATCATAATCTACACTCGCCTCGATCCGGCAGTGGCCCCGGTCGGGCCGGCCTTTGTCTGGCGCGAGAGGTTAATCGCGGTGGCGCAGTCCTGGCGCATCCTGACCATCGCCACGGTCATGACGGTCGGGCTCTATGGCGGTTTTCTGACCGTTGAAGAAGCCGCAGCGACGGGCGCGGCAATGACCTTTCTTTTCGCGTTGGTAGGCGGGCGGTTGAATCTGACAAAACTCAAGGCCATCGTGTTTCAGGCGGCTTCAAGTACGGCGACGATTTATCTGATCATCCTCGGCGCCTCAGTCTTCACCTACTTCATCAGCGTCTCGCAGGTGACCCGCTACATGGTGGATTTCATCACCTCGCTGGGTCTGTCCAACACCACAGTAATCCTAGCATTGCTTCTAATGTATCTGATCCTCGGCAGCGTCTTCGAGACGATTTCCTCGATTGTCATCACGCTTCCCTTCGTCTTCCCCCTCATTGTCGGGATGGGTTACGATCCAATATGGTGGGGCGTAATGATGGTCATGGTTATCGAAATTGGCCTGATCACACCGCCCATCGGTATGAATGTGTTCGTGATACACAGTGTTGCACCGAAAGTGCCGTTGAGAACAATCTATCTGGGCACCCTGCCTTTCCTGACCGCCGATATCGTGCGCCTGGGGCTGGTGGTCGCCTTTCCCGCTCTCGCGTTGTGGCTGCCCGGCGTTCTGGGCTTCTGACGGAGTTTTGCAGGTAACGCCCGGCAGGGAAGCATGTTAGCGCACCTGAAGCGCCGTGCTCCCTGCATCATATCCGGTGAGCCACTCATCTAGCTTCGACCACCGCCGTCGCCCTGAAACGTTTTTCGCCGAGGAAGCGATCAAGCGCATCGCCGCCCTCTATGCCGTGGAAAAAGAGGCACGCTACAAGCCCACTGAAGAGCGCGCGGCCCTGCGGCAGGCAAAGGCGAAGCCGGTCTTTGACGATCTGGAGGCATGGCTGTCGCTTCAATTGCCCAAGATTTCCGGCAAGTCGAACCTGGCAGCAGCCATTCGCTATGCGCTCGGTCGGATGCCAAAGGCGCGGGCATACCTCGAGAACGGCAAGCTGGAGCTGGATAACAATATCTGCGAGCGCTCAATCAGACCGGTGACTCTCGGGCGCAAGAACTATCTGCTCATGGGTTCAAAGGGAGGCGGCGACGCTGCCACAATCGCCTACACCCTCATTGAAACCTGCCGCATGAACAGTGTCGACCCCGAGGCGTGGCTGCGCTGGGTCCTCGCCCGCGTCGCAGATCACAAAATGCCCCATATCGACGAACTGATGCCCTGGAACTGGACGGTTCAATAAGTCAACGCCAGTCAGACCGGACGGATACGGCTTTCGCTTCAGAGGGCCTGCTGAAATGTTGACCAGGCGTTGACCAGAGTTGGCACGCGCAAAGCCCGACGGTTTGCGTCGGGTTCTATCCATTTGTTTTATTGTGATTTTTTGGTTGCGGGGACAGGATTTGAACCTGTGACCTTCAGGTTATGAGCCACAACATGTTGATTCTGCTGATCCTTTTGAATTCAGGCAGTTAGCGGACAAACCTTTGCAAGCACAACTCTTTTCTCCGCGTTTGGTCGGATTTCAACGTATGCAGACGGACCCAGATGTGCGTAAAACCGCGTTCACGGGTTGACCAGACGTTGACCAGAGCATGCGCACGATCATGATGCAAAGGGCAGAGCGGAAAGCGGTCCGATGCGCGTGCGTGCGGCAAATCCATGAGCGAACCAGCGGAAGCGGACATTAGATCTCTATGAAAGCCGCGGACAACGCTATTGGTCCGGAACGGCGCAAGGAGCCAATCAACGACATTCAGGCAGCCCGCAGCATGGCAGGGCACTTCGCGGGCGTAGCATCGTGTTCGGCCCTTTGCCGCCGCTTGGCGTTGGAGACATGCTGCAACGCGGCTTTACCGAAGCTGTCGTTCAGGCCGCGCACAGAACGTACTGACGCGCGAGCGGCGAAAGCGCGTTTGTCGGCTCGTAGAGACCGGATTCATGCGAAATTGAATCCACTCAGCTCTCAGCGAGAATTTGCAGAAGCAGTTCATCTCGCAGGTCCACCGGATTGGCCCTGTAGGACGATGACTGCACTGCATCACGCGCAGTATTGGCGTGCATCTCGGCTGTTACGCCAAGCCCGCCAATGGTCGGCAGTCCATGCCCGCGGCTCCAGTTCTGGAAATCCTGCAAATGGCCGAATTCACGCGCGATCTGCTCCATGACCCAACTGATGCGCTGCTGGGCGATGCTGCCCTCTGGTGCCGCCTGTGCGTTGGCCCTGAGCACCGGCGCCAGCAAGGTCCCGCATATGGCCCCATGCGCTGCGCCAGTCTGGCCACCGATCACGCCTGCAAAGCCATGCACGGCACCAAGGCCCGCATTGGCCAGCGCAATTCCCCCGAACACACTTGTTAATGCCATATCGTCCCAGGCCTGTGCATCGCCGTCGTCCATCAGCCTGCGCAAAGCTGACAGGCCACGCGGGATGGCATCGCGGCAGAGCGCATCTGTCATGGGGTTGGCGCGGCTGCAG
>JBLRXE010000267.1:0-4099 GCA_047920895.1 Roseovarius sp. | reverse complement strand
AAGCTGGCCTGACGCGCCGCGCCCTCGGCGGTCGAGAGCGCATCAGCGGCGGCAGCGCGGCGGGCCTCGCAGCGGGTGATTTCCGCGCCCAGTTCGGCGCGCTTGACGGCAAGGAGTTCGGGCGCGGCACTGGCGTCGGCCAAGGCATCCTCGGACTCTTCCTTGCGCTCTACCAGTTCGGCGATACGGCGCGCTGCGGTCTCGAGTCGGTGCCGCCAGCCGCTGATTTCCTTGGTGATTTCCTGACTGCGGCGAGTGCGACGCTCGCCTTCGCGGCGCAGTTCATCAGCCCCGGAACGCTTGGTCATCATGGTCATGCGCGCGGCCTCGACGGCCATCTTGATGTCTTCGAGATCGGCACGGGCCGCCCCCAGATCGCCCAGACCGGCCAGCCCCTTTTCTGCCTCGACAAGACTTTGACGGGCGGTCATCGCCTCTTCGTCATGGCGGGTGACGGCGAGACCAAGCGATTCCAGCCGCGATCCGGCAAGATTGCGATCCGCCTCGGCGCGGCTGAGGGCGCGATTGGCTTCGTTGACGGCAGCATCGGCAGCGCGACGGGCCTCGCGGGCGGCGCGATCCTCGTCCGTGCGGCGGATCAGCGCCTCGCGCAGCGCCTCATGGCCGCGCACGGCCCCATCCGCGCGGGCGGTGGCATGTTCGAGCTGTTGCTTGAGTTCCTCCAGTCGGTTGAGCTGTTGCAGGCGCAGCGCGGCGGCAGAGGGGGCATCCTCGGCCCAGGCGCGCAAACCGTCCCAACGCCACAAATCGCCCTCGGTGCTGACCAGCCGCTGACCGGGCTTCAAGAGCGGTTGCAGGCGGGCGGCATCCTCGGGGTCAATCAGCCCGATCTGCGACATGCGCCGGGCCAGCACCTCGGGGACCGAGACATGACGGCTGAGCGCGGTCACGCCCTCGGGCAGGGGTTGGGGCGTGGCATAGGCAGGCAGCACGGTCCAACCAGAGGGACCATCGGCCTCGACTTCGGGGGCGCGCAGATCATCGGCGAGGGCGGCGCCCAATGCCTTTTCAAAGCCTTGCTGCACCTGAAGGCGGTCCATCACCTGCCCGCCCTCGGCGGTATCACGCTGCACCAGCTTGGCCAATGCCGTCACTTCGGCGCGCAGGGCATTGACCTCGCCCTCGGCCTCGGAGCGGGTGGCGCGGGCCTCGGCCTCTTGCGCCTGCGCCTCGGCGCGGGCCTCGTCGGCAGCGATGAGGGCGGATTCCGCCGCTTCGGCGCGCGCGACAGCCTCGGCCTCGGCCTCATATGCGGCGGCGTGATCAGCTTCGGCGCGGGTCAGGGCCGCGCGCAGGTCGGCTTGCGCAGCGCGGGCACGCTCGGCCTCGGCCTCGCTCTTGGCCAAGGTCTTGCGGCTATCTTCCAGCAGGCGTTGCGCGGATTGGTGACGGGCGGCCAAGCGGGCCATATCCTCGGTCATCTGGCTGAGGTCGTTTTCGCGCTGTTGCAGGATCTGCGCAGCATCGCGGGCCTCAGCCTGAGCAGCCTCAAGCCGGGCATCGTGGCCCTCTGCCCCCTTGGCGAGTTCGCCTGCCTCCCACTCCAGCCGGGCGATGGTATCGCCTGCGTCACGGTTCAGACCCGCCTCACGCTCGATGTCGCGGGCGAGTTGCTCGATGCGGCTGCGCAGGGTGGCGATGCGGTCGCGGGCTGTGGCCTCTTGCTCGGTCAGGGTGTCGCGCTGCACGCTCAGGCGTTGCAGGATGGCCGCGGCGATGGCCTCTTCCTCGCGCAGCTTGGGCAGCGCCTCTTCAGCCTTGGACCGGGCTTTGGCAGCCTCGCGCGCTGCTGATTCTGCACGGGCGGCGGCGGTGGTGCGCTCGCGCAAATCATCCTCGGCACGGGCGCGGGCCAAATCCGCCTCTTTCCAGCGGCGATAGAGCAAGAGCCCCTCGGCCAGACGCAACTCTTCGCCAATCTGTCGATAGCGCGCCGCCTGCTTGGCCTGTCGCGCCAGTTGCGCCAGTTGGTTCGCCAGTTGCTCGACCACGTCATCGACGCGGGTCAGATTGGCCTCGGCCCCGCGCAATTTCAATTCGGCCTCATGGCGGCGCTGATAGAGGCCGGAAATGCCGGCCGCTTCCTCCAAGATCCGCCGCCGGGATTTCGGCTTGGCGTTGATCAGTTCGGAAATCTGCCCCTGCCGCACCAGCGCGGGCGAATGTGCGCCGGTCGAAGCATCGGCAAAGAGCATCTGCACGTCACGGGCGCGCACATCCTTGCCATTGACCTTGTAGGCAGAGCCCACATCGCGGGTGATGCGGCGGGTGATCTCAAGCTGATCGGCATCGTTGAACCCGGCGGGTGCCAGACGGTCGGAATTGTCGAGATGGATCACCACCTCGGCAAAATTGCGCGCGGACCGCGTGGCGGCCCCGGCAAAGATCACATCCTCCATCCCGTCGCCGCGCATGGCGGTGGGACGGTTTTCGCCCATCACCCAGCGCAGCGCCTCAAGCAGGTTGGATTTGCCACAGCCATTGGGGCCCACAACGCCGGTCAGTCCGCGCGCGATGATCAGATCGGTCGGGTCGACAAAGCTCTTGAAGCCGGTCAATCTGAGTTTCGAGAACTGCACCTGCGCGCGCGCCCTTTTTGTCCGGTGATTCCGTTGTCGTGAAACTGTGATGGGTAGAGGGCCAGCCTGTCAACGATCAACCACAGGATATGGGGCAGTCATGGGATTTATCCACATGATATTGGGCGGAGCCCCGCCAATCCCCGAAAAAAGAATGCCGCAGACCGCCCCTGAGCGGTCGCAATCCTCCTTGACGGGGTTGGGCACAGCCTGCATACCAAAGAGGCAAGGTTCCTCGTTTGGGCGCAAAGCGCCTCGGGGATGAAATGGGAATGACGTGCCGGTGGACCCAATCAGGGCGCCTATGCGTCAGCCGCCCCCGCGACTGTAAGCGGCGAGCCCCTGCCAGATGCCACTGAGGTGTAAAATCCTTGGGAAGGCGGCAGACAGGCGACGACCCGCGAGCCAGGAGACCAGCCCTGCGTTTGTCAATCCCGCCTCGGGTGAGAGGCGCAAAGGAGATACCGCCATGACCGCACTGGTTCAAACCGCTGCAAAATCCACTGTGCTGCCCTTCATCGCAGCCCTGTTTCTGGGCCTCGGCATCGTGACCGTCGCCGGCCATGTGCAAGCCTCGGCGCTGCATGATGCCGCGCATGACGTGCGCCACGCGACCGGCTTTCCCTGCCACTAACCCATGTTCTCAAAAATCGCGACCAGCGCGTTGTTCGCTGGTTTCTGTGCGGGGCTGATTGCATCCCTGTTGCAGATCGTTTTCATTCAGCCGGTGCTATTGCACACCGAGCTGTATGAAGGAGGCGTGCTTGTGCATTTCGGGGCAGAGGCGGTCAGCGCCACGCCCGAATTGCCAGGCTTTGACATGATGCGCGACGGGCTGAGCATCCTGTTTTCGGCGCTGATCTATGTCGGCTACGGGCTGGTTCTGGTGGCCTGCATGGGGCTGGCAGCAGAATATGGCGTGCGTATCGACGCGCGTAGCGGCGTGATCTGGGGCGTGGCGGGATTCGTCGCGCTGCATTTCGCCCCCGCCGTGTCGCTGCCGCCCGAAGTGCCGGGCGCGGCCTATACCGACATCACCGCACGGCAAGTCTGGTGGTGGGGCACGGTGATTGTCACGGCGGTCGGGCTGGGCCTGATCGCCTTTGGCAAGGGACCAGTCATGCTGGTGGTTGCGGTGGCGCTGTTGGCCGCGCCTCATCTGATCGGCGCGCCCGAACCGGAGAGCTTTACCGGGCCGGTGCCGCCAGAACTGGCCGCGCTCTTTGCTGCGCGCGCGCTTGGCGTGGGGCTGGCGGCTTGGGTCTGTCTGGGTGCATTGGCAGGGTATTTCTGGCACCGCGAGAGCGCTGCCGCCTGACATCTCAACACCCCGGCATCACGGTGCCGGGATCATCCGACAGGAGACAGGAACGATGGCCAAACCACTTGCCTTTCTCGGCATCGGCCTCTTTTTCGGCACAGGTCTGGGATTTCTGGTCGCCGCCACATCCGGCGCGCAGCTTGGGGGGCATGACCACGACCAAGGTGCAGCGGTGCAT
>JBLRXE010000266.1:0-4124 GCA_047920895.1 Roseovarius sp. | reverse complement strand
CTTGAGAAGAACGGCAGAGTCGCGGAACGGGGACAGAATGACACAAGAACAATGGGGCCAGTTGAAGCAGAAACTTCAGCAATCCGTCGGGCAAAGCAATTTCAAGAACTGGATCGAACCCTTGGAATTTGCGCGCGTTGACGACGGCGTCGCGACCTTTCATGTCCCCACCACGTTTCTTGGCAATTATGTCTCGCAGCATTTCGGCGAATTGATCCTCTACCAGATGACGAATCTTGCACCGGATGTCAGGCGGGTGCAATTCCGGGTCGCCGCCAACAGCGGCGCGCGCCCCACCCGGCCGGCCGCCACCGCCCCGGTGGAACCCTTGCCGGACACTCTCGTGCCGTCTGCCCCGCTGGACGAGCGGTTTACATTTGACAGTTTCGTCGTGGGCAAGCCCAATGAGCTGGCCCATGCGGCCGCCCGCCGTGTGGCCGAATGTGGCCCCGTCACCTTCAACCCGCTCTTTCTCTATGGCGGCGTCGGGCTGGGCAAAACCCACCTGATGCACGCAATTGCCTTCGAACTGAAAGTCACGCGCCCCGATCTCAACGTCGTCTACCTTTCGGCGGAACAATTCATGTATCGCTTTGTTCAGGCGCTGCGCGACCGCAAGATGATGGATTTCAAATCTGTCTTCCGTTCGGTCGATGTGCTGATGGTGGACGATGTGCAATTCATCGCCGGCAAGGACAGCACGCAAGAGGAATTCTTTCACACCTTCAACGCGCTGGTGGACCAGAACAAGCAGATCGTGATCTCCGCCGACCGTGCCCCCGGCGAGATTGCCAATCTCGAGGAGCGTATCAAGTCGCGCCTGCAATGTGGCCTCGTGGTTGATCTGCACCCGACCGATTATGAATTGCGCCTTGGCATCCTGCAATCGAAGGTCGACCGCTACCGCGCCCAATATCCCGACCTCGTGCTGAATGACGGCGTGCTCGAATTTCTCGCTCACCGGATCAGCACCAATGTCCGCGTGCTCGAAGGCGCGTTGACCCGGCTCTTTGCCTTCGCGTCGCTGGTGCGCAAGCCGATCACGCTGGAACTGACCCAGGATTGTCTCGCGGATGTGCTTCGCGCCTCCGAGCGCAAGGTGTCCATCGAGGAAATTCAGCGCAAGGTCTCCGATCACTATAACATCCGCCTGAGCGACATGATCGGCCCCAAGCGCACCCGCTGCTACGCCCGGCCCCGGCAAGTGGCGATGTATCTATGCAAACAGATGACCTCGCGTTCCTTGCCCGAAATCGGCCGCCGCTTTGGAGGTCGTGATCACACAACCATCATGCATGGCGTCAAGCGTATCGACGAGTTGCGCATTCAGGATGCGCAGATCGCCGAGGATCTGGAGCTTCTGCGCCGCACGCTGGAAGGGTAAACAGCGGCAGCCCTTGACGCTGTCGGTTTTCCAGCCGAAAACACCAAGAAAACACTTGAGGTGCGGGGTGGAGTTGCTACCTTGCCCCTCCCGGCGTTGAACCGGCACCTGACAGGAGCGAGGGAATGAAACTCAGCATCGAACGCGGCGCGCTGCTCAAGGCCGTCTCACAGGCCCAATCCGTGGTCGAACGGCGCAACACGATCCCGATCCTCGCCAATGTCCTGATCGAGGCCGAAGGCAGCAGCGTGCAGTTCCGCGCCACCGATCTCGATATCGAGGTGGTAGACAAGGCCCCGGCGCAGGTGGAACGTGCCGGTGCCACGACCGTATCGGCAGTCATGCTGCATGAGATCGTGCGCAAACTGCCCGATGGGTCTCTCGTCACGCTCAGCGACGACGGCACCTCGGGCCGCCTTACCGTGCAGGCCGGTCGCTCCAATTTTAATCTGGCCACCTTGCCGAAAGAGGATTTTCCGGTGATGGCCACGTCGGAATACGCCAGCAACTTCTCGGCCCCCGCGCCGGTGCTGCGGCGGCTCTTCGACAAATCGAAGTTCGCCATTTCCACCGAGGAAACCCGCTATTACCTCAACGGCGTCTATCTGCATGTGTCCGAAGCCGATGGCGGCAAGGTTCTGCGCTGTGTGGCCACCGATGGCCACCGACTCGCGCGCATAGACGCCGATCTGCCCGATGGGGCATCGGACATGCCCGGCGTGATCGTCCCACGCAAGACCGTGGGCGAATTGCGCAAGCTTCTGGAAGATGACGAGATGAAGATCGCGGTGTCGGTTTCGGAGACCAAGATCCGTTTTGCCACCCCCGACATTACCCTCACCTCCAAAGTGATTGACGGCACATTCCCCGACTACACCCGCGTCATCCCACAGGGCAACACCCGCCGGATGGAAGTGGACGCCGCCGAATTTGCGCAGGCCGTGGACCGTGTCGCCACCGTGAGTTCCGAGCGATCGCGCGCGGTGAAACTCTCGCTCGACGAGGATCGCCTGATCCTCTCGGTCAACGCCCCCGACAGCGGCGCCGCCGAGGAAGAACTGGCCGTGGCTTACGGTGATGAACGGCTGGAAATCGGCTTCAACGCCAAATACCTGTTGGAAATCGCCAGTCAGGTGGATCGCGAGAACGCCGTCTTCCTCTTCAACTCCTCAGGCGATCCCACCCTGATGCGCGAAGGCAATGACACGACGGCGGTCTATGTCGTCATGCCGATGCGGGTGTGACATCTGTCGGAGCCTCCGGCGGGAGTATTTCTCGGAACGATGAAAGGGCCGTGAATGCCCGGCCTCTCCCTGTCGGAATTGACCCTCTCGCATTTCCGCTCGCATAAATTCGGGCGGCTGTATCTTGACGCGCGGCCCGTGGCGATTCACGGGCCGAATGGCGCGGGCAAGACCAACCTGATCGAGGCCGTCTCGCTTTTGTCGCCCGGACGTGGCCTGCGGCGTGCCGCAGCACAGGATATGGCGCGACGGCCCGAGGCGCTGGGGTGGAAGATCACGACGATCCTTCATTCCCTGCACCAGGTCCACGAAGTCGAGACCTTCGCCGAAGGCACCGCGGCCCGCCAGGTCCGCATCGACGGCAAGTCAGCCACGCAAGTTTCGCTCGGACGCATCGCACGCGTGCTCTGGCTTGTCCCTGCCATGGACCGGCTCTGGATCGAAGGGGCGGATGGCCGCCGCCGCTTTCTGGATCGCATGACCATGAGCTTTGTGCCCGCCCATGCCGAGGCGACGCTTGCCTATGACAAGGCGATGCGCGAACGCAATCGCCTGCTCAAGGATCAGGTGCGCGACGCAAAGTGGTATCTCGCCCTTGAACGGCAGATGGCCGATGCAGGCGCCGAAATCCACGCCAACCGCCAGCATGCCCTCGCGCTGATCATGGGGGCGCAGATGCAGGCCGAAACCACCTTCCCCACAGCAGAGTTGGACCTGACCCAGACCGAAGGCGAGATGCCCGGGACAGCGGACGACCTGCGCGAAGCGTTTGCCGAGAGCCGCTTTCGTGACCTCATGGCGGGGCGAACCCTCATCGGTCCGCACCGTGCCGACCTCTACGGCGTCTATGCCGCCAAGGGCGTGCCCGCCGCCGATTGCTCCACTGGCGAGCAAAAGGCGCTCCTGGTCTCGCTCATCCTCGCCAATGCGCGCGCTCTGGCCCGCGATTTCGGGGCACCGCCGATTTTGCTGCTGGATGAGGTCGCCGCCCACCTTGACGCCCCCCGCCGCGCCGCTCTTTATGACGAAATCTGCGCACTCGGCGCTCAGGCCTGGATGACCGGCACCGGACTGGAATTATTCACCGAACTGGGCGCGCGCGCGCAACATATCCACATCACTGACACCGCTGGCATCAGCCAGATTTCGCAAGAGGCCTAACCATGACCCCGCAACGCGTCACTCTCATCACCCTTGGCGTCTCAGATCTCGCCCGCGCGCAGGCGTTCTACACCGCCCTCGGCTGGACCCCCGCCGAGGCGCTCGAAGAGGTTGTATTCTACCAGATGAACGGTCTGGTTCTGGGTCTCTTTGGCAAGGCGCATCTCGCCGCTGACCAAGGCCGCCCGGATGCCGCTCTCGGCACCGGCGCAATCACACTGGCGCAGAACTTTCCGACCGAGGCAGAGGTGGACGCTGCCTATGCCACCGCTCTTGCCGCCGGGGCCACCGCGCTCAAACAGCCTGAAAAGGCGGTCTGGGGCGGCTATTCCGGC
>JBLRXE010000265.1:0-4125 GCA_047920895.1 Roseovarius sp. | reverse complement strand
ATGGCAAGACAGGATCACCCATCGGAACAAGGATACCGGCCCATGGCACTGCGCCTGCCTCATTTGATCCTGATCACCGGCCTTGTGGCCGGATGCAGCGATCTCTTGCCGCTTGACCGCTCTCTCGACAAATCAACGCGCAGCGCGGCCTATCCCGACCTGATCCCCGTTGAAGACATCAGGTCGCGGGCCACCACGCCGCAGATCACCCCCGACACCGCCGATACTCTCGACCGGCGCAGCGCCGGATTGCGCGCCCGCGCGGCACGGCTCAAGGGCGGTGTGGTCGATCCCGGCACCCAAGAGCGCATGCAAAGCGGTGTGAGCGACTGAAAACAACGCCCCTGCCCGTGCAAGCCGCGTTGCAAGGCATCACCGAACCCGTTACATCGCGGCAAATCCATAGACAGTGACAATCGGAGAACCCCATGAACACACCCCTGCGCCTTGGCATCGCCGGATTGGGCACGGTTGGCACCGGGGTCGTGCGGATCATCCGGCAAAAGGCCAATCTTCTGGCCGCCCGCGCAGGCCGTCCTGTGGTCATCACCGCCGTCTCTGCTCGCACCCGTGACAAGGATCGCGGCGTCACGCTCAGCGATTACGCTTGGGAAGACGATCCCGTGGCCCTTGCCAAACGCGACGATGTGGATGTCTTTGTCGAACTCATGGGCGGCTCGGATGGCCCCGCCAAGGCCGCGACCGAAGCGGCGATTGCCGCTGGCAAGGATGTCGTCACCGCCAACAAGGCGATGCTCGCGCATCACGGTCAGGCGCTGGCCTTGGCCGCTGAGGCGGCTGGCCGTGTGATCCGCTTCGAGGCTGCCGTGGCGGGCGGCATTCCGGTCATCAAGGCCCTGACCGAGGGGCTGGCCGGCAATGACATCACCCGCGTCATGGGGGTGATGAACGGCACCTGCAACTATATTCTCACACGGATGCAATCGGCGGGCCTGCCCTATGCAGAGGTCTTTGATGAAGCCGCGAAACTGGGCTATCTCGAGGCTGATCCGACCCTTGACGTGGGTGGCATCGACGCGGGTCACAAGCTGGCGCTGCTGGCCTCCATCGCCTTTGGCTGTCAGGTGAATTTCGAGGGCGTCACCCTTGAGGGGATCGAGAAGATCACCATCGAGGACATCCGCCACGCCGCCGACATGGGCTATCGCATCAAGCTTTTGGGCGTGGCGCAAATGACCGGGCGCGGGCTGGAACAGCGCATGTCGCCCTGCCTCGTGCCCGACACCAGCCCGCTTGGGCAATTGGAGGGCGGCACCAATATGGTCGTGCTCGAGGGTGACAACGTCGAACAGATCGTGCTGCGCGGCCCCGGGGCTGGCATGGGCCCGACCGCCAGTGCCGTGATGGGCGATGTGATGGACATCGCGCGCGGCTTCCGGCTGCCGACCTTCGGTCAGCCCGCCGCCGGTCTCACCCGCTGCCAGACCGCCGCGAGCGCCACGCCCGCCCCCTATTACATGCGCATGTCGCTGCTCGACAAACCCGGCGCTCTGGCCAAGGTCGCAACGCTTTTGGGCGAGGCAGGCATTTCCATCGACCGTATGCGCCAGTATCGCCATGACGCCACCACAGCGCCGGTGCTGATCGTCACCCACAAGACCACGCGCGACGCGCTCGACACCGCCCTGAGCGGCATCAGCCGCCTTGATGTTCTGTCGGGCGAGCCGGTGGCGCTGCGCATTGAAACCGTCTGAAGCGGCCCGCCTGCCAGACTTGTGCGCAAGACTGACCGGCGCTAATGCTGATTTGACCCGATTTACAAGGACCATCCCATGACCTCCGATACCGCTTTCAACGACCGTATGCTCTCGCTCGGCCTTGCGCGCGTGGCCGAACAGGCCGCTTTGGCCTGCGCCGACCTGATCGGGCGCGGCGATGAAAAAGCCGCTGATCAGGCCGCCGTCAACGCCATGCGCGAACAGCTCAACATTCTGGCCATCAAAGGTGTCGTGGTGATCGGCGAGGGCGAGCGTGACGAGGCTCCGATGCTCTTTATCGGCGAAGAGGTGGGCACCGGCGACGGCCCCGGCGTCGACATCGCGCTTGACCCGCTCGAAGGCACGACCCTGACCGCCAAGGCCATGCCCAATGCGCTCACCGTGATCGCCATGGCCCCACGCGGCACGCTCTTGCACGCGCCCGACACCTATATGGACAAGCTGGCCATCGGGCCGGGATACCCCGAGAATGTCGTCTCCCTGTCGATGTCGCCCCGCGAACGGGTCGAGGCGCTGGCCGCCGCGCGCGGCTGCCGCCCCTCCGAGATCACCGTCTGCGTGCTGGAACGCCCGCGCCATCAGGAAATGATCGACGAATTGCGCAGCACCGGGGCCGCCGTGTTCCTGATCCCCGATGGCGATGTGGCAGGCGTGATCCATTGCGCCGAGGCCGACCGCACCGGCATCGACATGTATATGGGCACCGGCGGCGCGCCCGAAGGCGTGCTGGCGGCCTCGGCGCTCAAATGCATGGGCGGGCAGATGTGGGGCCGCCTCGTGTTCCGCAACGAGGATGAACGCGCCCGCGCCGCCAAGGCCGGGATCACCGATTTCAACCGCATCTATTCCCGCGACGAGATGGTGACATCGGACGTGATCTTTGCCGCCACCGGCGTCACGGATGGCTCAATCCTCGCAGGGGTCAAGCGCCGCCCCGGCTATGTCGAAACCGAGACCCTGCTCATGCGCTCGCGCACGGGATCGGTGCGGCGGATGATCTATCGCAGCAAGCGGGACTGAGTGCGGCACACGGGCGGGAGGGGGCGCTGCCCCCGTCCCGGACCCTGTCCGGGACTCCCCCGAGGTATTTGCCGCCAGATGAATGAGAGGAGGCGCGTATGGGACCGGCCTTTCTCGGAGTAGAACACTCGCTCATGGGGCGTCGCTGGGTTGGTCCGGGGGTCGAGACCGACCGCTTGGCCGAAGCGATGGCACAGGCCACCGCCCTGCCCCGCCCGCTCTGTCAGACATTGGCCCGGCTGGGTGTGACCGAGGATGCCGCCGAAGCCTATCTCGCCCCCACCCTGCGCGATCTCCTGCCCGATCCGCGCAGCCTGCGCGACATGGAACAGGCCGCCGCACGGTTTCTGCGGGCTGCGCGGGCTGCGGAACGGATCGCCATATTTGCCGATTACGACGTGGATGGCGGCACCTCTGCCGCGCTGCTGATCGACTGGCTGCGCCAGATGCGCGCGCCTGCGCCCACCCTCTACATCCCCGACCGGATCGACGAAGGCTATGGCCCCAATGTCCCCGCCATGTCCGATCTGGCCGCGCGCCATGATCTGATCGTCTGCGTCGATTGCGGCACCCTGAGCCATGAGGCGATTGCCGCAGCCAAGGGGGCCGATGTGGTGGTGCTCGATCACCATCTGGGCGGCGAGACGCTGCCGCCCGCATTGGCCGTGGTCAATCCCAACCGTCAGGACGAGAGCGGCGATCTCGCCCATCTCTGTGCCGCAGGGGTAGTCTTTCTGATGCTGGTCGAGGCCGGGCGTCAGCTGCGCGCGGCGGGTGCACAGGGGCCGGACCTCATGGCGATGCTCGATCTGGTGGCGCTGGCCACGGTGGCCGATGTGGCGCCTCTGATTGGCGTCAACCGCGCCTTTGTGCGCCAAGGCTTGCGCGTCATGGCCGGGCGCGCGCGGCCCGGTCTGGTGGCGCTGGCGGATGTGGCGCGGATGGACACCACCCCCAATGCCTATCACCTCGGTTTTCTGCTGGGACCGCGCGTCAACGCGGGGGGGCGCATCGGCAAGGCGGACCTGGGCGCGCGCCTCCTGGCCACGGACAATTCCGCCGAGGCCCGCGCCATGGCCGAACGCCTCGATCAGCTCAATTCCGAACGCCGCGAGGTCGAGGCGCAGGTGCGCGAGGCCGCCCTTGCGCAGGCCGAGGCACGGGGCTTTGATGCCCCCCTCGTCTGGGCGGCGGGCGAAGGCTGGCATCCCGGTGTCGTGGGCATCGTCGCAAGCCGCCTCAAGGACCGCGCCAACCGCCCCGCCATCGTGATCGGGCTGGACGGGGACGAGGGCAAAGGCTCTGGCCGCTCGGTCTCGGGCGTAGATCTAGGGGCCGCCATTCAGCGCCTGGCCAGTGAGGGCCT
>JBLRXE010000264.1:0-4141 GCA_047920895.1 Roseovarius sp. | reverse complement strand
ATCAGCTTGACGTTGGTCTCATTGGCATCCGAACCGGAGAGGCCGAAATAGACCTTGGACATATGCGCCGGCGCGCGGTCCATGATCATCTTGGCGAGGGTGATCGACGCCTCGGTGCCGTGGCCGACATAGGCGTGATAATAAGCCAGTTCGCGCGCCTGAGCGGCGATCGCCTCGGCAATCTCTTGGCGGCCATAGCCAACGTTGACGCAGTAAAGCCCGGCAAAGGCGTCGAGCAGACGATTGCCATCCCGATCCTCGATATGACAGCCGCTGCCGCTCTTGATCACGCGGTTCGGCGCTTCGCCGCGTGCGAATTGCGCCAGATGCGTGGAGGGGTGAAAGAAATTTTCGCGGTCCCATTGGTCGAGTTGGTCGTTGCGCAGCATTGTGTTCCCTTTCGCTTGTGTCCTGGACCCGGAATTTTAAAAAAATTCCGGATCGAAATCTTTTCAAGATTTCGTCTGCTTACGCCCAATCGCAGCAGACGCACTTGATTTCCATGATGTTCTCCATACCGCGCCCATGGCTGATCATGGTATCGTCCGCAAAGCGCGGCACGCAGATGCGCGCGTCCTTGTCTCCGCCCACACCATTGCGCCCGCAGGGGCACAACCGCGCACGGGACGTGTGTCGGTGATCCTGATGCGGAGCCGGATAACTGAGACGGACATGGTGACGCTCCCTTTACACCCAAGAATGTCTTACCTCGACCGACGAGAGGTCCTGAAATGTGACAGGATTACAGATTTATCTTCTGCGACATGCGTATTCAAAAGATTCTTGTTCAAAAAAACATGTCGAGCGGCGGCAGGCGGGGGGATTTGACGGGCTTGGTCACGATATAGGTGTAATAGCGCGCCAGCCCGATCCGCGCCTCCAGCATCTGATCAATCAGCCGCTGGTAGCTGTCGATGTCACAGGTCACGATCTGCATCAGATAGTCAAACCCGCCGCCCAGCGCCCAGCAGGCCGTGACCTCAGCGTAGCGCTGCATGCTGTTCTCAAAGGCGCGAAAGGAGGCGGGCGTGTGATCCGCCAGTTCCACCGAGACGAATACAGTCACATGCGCGCCCAGCTTCTTGAGGTTGATGCGCGCCTGATAGCCCTCGATCAGCCCCGCCTCTTCCAACCGCTTCAGACGCTCCCAACAGGGGCTGGCCGAGAGACCCACGCGCGCGGCCAGATCGGCCTTGGTGATGCGGCCCTCGTCGGCCAGCACCCGCAGGATATCGAGATCGCGCGCGTCGAGTTTCATGCGGTGATGACCGTGCCCAGATCGCGCCCCTTGAGCCGCTGCATGACATGGGTCGCGATCGCCGTATCCTGCACGCCGGTTCCGGTCAGGTCGCAGATGGTGATCTCGGCATTACTCTTGCGCCCGCGCGCGCGGCCGCGGATCACATCGCCCAACTCGACCGGCGCACCCTTGGTCCAGACCCCGGCCGCTATCGCGCTGCGCAACTCGCCGGAGTGTTCGACCTGCGTCGCACGGTCGGCGACGTAGAGATCGGCCTTGATCAAGGCCTGCGGATCAATCTCGTTCTTGTCCGCCTGATCAGAGCCCATAGCGGTGATATGCAGTTCTGGATGCAGCCATTTCGCCTCGATCACCGGGGACTGTGCCGGGGTTGTGGTGATGACCAATTGGCTGGCCAGCAAGAGCTCGGCAGGGGTCTCGACCACGCGAATATCGCATTTGAGATCGGAGAGATCCGTCGCACAGGCGCGCGCCCGGTCGGCATCCCGCCCCCAGATGAGCAGCCGGTCAAACGGACGCACCAGCCGCGCCGCCCGCGCCTGAAGCCGCGCCTGCACGCCGGTGCCGATGATGCCCGCCGTATGCACCACCTCAGGGGCCAGATGCTGCGCCGCCACCGCGCCGGCGGCAGCCGTGCGCAGATCGGTCAGATAGCCGTTGTCGAGAAAGACCGCCTCCACGAGGCCGGTTTTGGCGGAAAAGAGGATCATCAGCCCGTTGAGGCTGGGCAGACCCAATTTGGGATTGTCAAAGAACCCTGGGCTGACCTTGATTGCGAACCCGTCAAAGCCGGGGATATAGGCGGTTTTCACATCCACCTCGCCATGCACATCGGCCAAGTTCATCGACATCACCGGCGGCATCACAACGCCGCCATCCGACAGCGCGGCAAAGGCGCTCTCGATCACCCTGACCGTCTCGCGGTCGAGCTTGATCGCGCCGCGCAATTCCGCCTCTGTCACGATCCTGATGTCATGTGGCATATCTCTTACCCTCAATCATCTTGTCGCCTAAAATCACGTCTTGCCCGGTCATCACTTTGGTGAACATCGCCATATCCAGATTGCGGCCAGTGATGATGGTGGCAGTTGGCCCTTTGGGCACCATCTTGCCGCTCAGCACCGCCGCGAGGCCGACAACACAGGCCCCCTCTGCCACAATCCGATCCTCGTAATAGAGCACCTGCATCGCATGATAAATCTCTTCTTCAGTGACGAGGATCACATCATACAGCAGGTCACGGCACATGGCAAAACTCAGACGGTTTGCCCTGCCGATGCCCCCCCCCAGACTATCGGCGAGGCTCGGCACTTCCTCGACCTCGACAGGATGGCCGACGCGCAGGCTCTCATACATCGCGGCCCCTCGATCCATGCTGATCCCGATAACGCGCAGGTCGGGTTCGATCGTCTTGGCGGCCAGCGCAACGCCCGCCGCCAGACCCCCACCCGACAGAGGCACAAGCAGCGTCTGAATATCCGGGCGCGCCGCCATGATTTCCAGCCCGATGGTGCCTTGGCCCGCAATCACCAGCGGATCATCAAAGGGCGAGATTTCGATCAGGCCTTCTTCGGCGACCAGCCGCTCGGCCTCGGCCTGTGCTGCGTCCTGAGAGCGGCCGACAATGCGCACCTCGGCCCCCAGCGCGCGGATGCCGTCCACCTTGGCCTGCGGCACAAGTTCCGACATGCAGATCACGGCCCGCAAACCGCGTGCCCGCGCCGCATAGGCCACGCCGCGCCCATGGTTGCCGGTCGAGCAACAGGTGACACCCGCAGCCCCAGAGACGCCCGCCACCGCATTGAGCGCGCCACGCAGTTTGAACGCGCCGATCGGCTGCATATTCTCCAGCTTGAGCAGGAAATCATCGCCCACAACCCCGCTCATATGGGGCGAGGGCACTAGTGTTCACCACCTGACGTAGGATTCCCAAGGCTGAGATGGTGTGCCATGTTCGGGCGCATGAGACGTTCCGACATCTGCCTTTTCCTTGGCCCCGCCGACCGTGCTGAGCTTCAAGCTCTGATCACCAACCGCAACACGCCGCGCAAGTTTGTCTGGCGCGCCGAGATCATACTGGCGACGGCGGATGGTCATGGCACCTTCGAGATCATGCGACGTGCGCGCACGTCGAAGCCCACGGTCTGGCGATGGCAACAGCGGTATCTCGATGAGGGCGTGGCCGGCCTCAAGCGCGACAAGACACGGCCCTCGCGGGTGCCGCCTCTACCCATGGAAACAAGGCTGAAGGTCATCGCCAAGACGGTGCAGGAAACCCCATCCAATGCCACGCACTGGAGCCGCGCGCTGATGGCCGAAGCGATGGGCATATCGCCCTCGAGTGTGGGCCGGATATGGGCCGATGCCGGGTTGAAGCCGCATATCGTGAAGGGCTTCAAGGTCTCCAACGACCCGCTCTTCGAGGAGAAAGTCACCGATATTGTCGGGCTTTACCTCGACCCGCCAGATCGGGCGGTCGTGCTGTGTGTCGATGAAAAATCCCAGATCCAGGCGCTTGACCGGACCCAGCCGGGGTTGCCGCTGAAGAAGGGCCGCGCGGCCACCATGACCCATGATTACAAGCGCCATGGCACGACCACGCTGTTCGCGGCACTGGACGTGAAATCGGGCACGGTCATCGGCGATTGCATGCCCCGCCACCGCGCGAAGGAGTTCCTGAAATTCCTGCGCCAGATCGCCAAGGCCGTGCCCGCGCGCCGCGATGTGCATCTGATTTTGGATAATTATGCCACCCACAAGACGCCCGAGGTGAAGGCCTGGCTGGACAAGCACCCGCGCTTCAAGCTGCATTTCACGCCCACCAGCGCCTCATGGCTCAACCTCGTGGAACGCTTCTTCGCCGAGATCACAACACGGCGC
>JBLRXE010000263.1:0-4145 GCA_047920895.1 Roseovarius sp. | reverse complement strand
CCCGGCACCGCCTCGGCCAGCACACCAAAGCCGGTGACACCCGCCGCCACCAGCACCGCATCGGACAGGGCACAGATCAGCACCACCGCCAACACATGCTGACGCCGGAGACCTTGCCGCAGCACAAAGGCATTCTGCGCCCCGATCGCCAGAATCAAACTCAACCCCAAGGCAAATCCCGCCAGCCCCGCCTGCATCCAGCCGCCCTTTCATCGTTCTTCAAATACTCAATCGCGACCGCGCCGCCAGGGCTTGCCTATCGGGTCGCACCTCATTACTCAAATTCAATATGCTTATCTTGGATTAGATTTCCTAATGTCGCTGCCGCCCGATCACCTCGCCACCCTCTCGGCCATCCTGCAAACCGGCAGTTTCGAGGGCGCGGCTCAGGCGCTTGGCCTCACGCAATCGGCCATTTCCCAGCGGCTCAAGGCGCTGGAAACCCGCGTCGGCGCGCAGCTCCTCCACCGCACCACCCCCTGCACCGCAACCCCCGTGGGCCAACGCCTTGCCGCCCATGCCGATCAGATCGCCTTGCTTGAGGCGCGTCTCGGGGCTGACCTCTCGGGACTGACCCCCGCGCCGCAAACCCGCCTGCGACTGGCGGTCAATGCCGACAGTCTCGCCACATGGCTGCCCGCCGCACTGGCCAGCCTGCCGGACCATCTCTTTGATCTGGTGATCGACGATCAGGACGTGTCGCATGACCGGCTCTTGCGCGGCGAGGTGCTGGGCGCACTCACCACCCGCGCCAGCCCCCTGCCCGGCTGCGATGTCTTGGCGCTTGGGGCGTTGCGCTATCAGGCCATTGCCAGCCCAGATTTGATCACCAGCCATTTTCCCGCCGGGATCACGTCCCAGAGCCTCTCCACAGCCCCGATGCTGCAATTCAATATCAACGATCAGTTACAGCACCGTTGGATCACGCAGGCGACCGGGGCCACGCTCTCCCCGCCCTGTCACCGGCTGCCGTCCTCCGAGGGGTTCGTCACCGCCGCGCGCCTTGGCATGGGCTGGGGCATGGCCCCCGAGGCGCTCTTGCACGATGACTTGGCACGCGGGACGCTCTGCCTTTTGCGCGCCGATTGCCCGCTCGATACGCCGCTCTATTGGCAATGGTCCCGGCTGCTTGGCGGCGCGCTCGCGCCGCTCACCCGCGCGCTGCGCCGTGGGGCGCGGCAGGGGCTGCGCGACCTTACATAATAGAGGATGATTCCGTAAGGTCTGTAACCTCGGCCAAGGCCCGCTCGACCAATTCCGGCCCCGCGCCGGGCCGCGTCGCCCCCTCCGACAGATGCCGCCGCCACGCCCGCGCGCCCGGTTTCCCGGCAAAAAGACCCAACATATGCCGCGTGATCTGGTGCAACCGCCCACCGCTTGCGAGATGCGCCTCGATATAGGGGAGCATGTCCTGCACGGCCCCTTCTGGAGTGGAGTCTGGTCCAGAGGCGCCAAATATCCGCCGGTCCGCCGCACAGAGAATATCCGCCGGTTGATGATAGGCCGCGCGCCCGATCATCACTCCGTCAAGCCCCTGGTCGAGCAGGCTAACCGCTTGATCCAGAGATGTAATTCCGCCGTTGATCGAGATATGCAGATTGGGGAAAAGCATTTTCATCCGCTGCACCAGATCGTAATCCAGGGGCGGAATATCGCGGTTTTCCTTGGGGCTGAGACCGTCAAGCCAGGCCTTACGTGCATGGATCTGGACCCGCTGCACGCCCGCTGCGATGATCCGGGCCAGGAACTCCGGCAGCACCTCCTCGGGGTTCTGATCATCCACCCCGATCCGGCATTTTACTGTGACTTCAACAGGTTGTGCGGCAATCATGGCGGCGCAACACGCGGCCACAAGCGCCGGTTCCGTCATCAGAATCGCCCCGAACCGCCCCGATTGCACCCGATCCGACGGGCAGCCACAGTTGAGGTTGATCTCGGCATAGCCCGCCTCAGCCCCCATCCGCGCCGCCTGCGCCAACTCTGCCGGGTTCGATCCCCCCAGTTGCAAGGCCACCGGGTATTCCTCCGGGCTGTGCTCCAGCAGATGCACCGCCCCACCGCGCACCAGCGCGGGGGCAGTCACCATCTCGGTATAGAGCAGCGCATGACGGCTGAGCGATCGGTGCAAATATCGGCAATGCCGGTCTGTCCAATCCATCATCGGCGCGACACTGAGACGGCTTGTGTCAGAAAACCCTTTTTTTATTGATAAATCAGGCATATATCGTGTATCTCGCTGAGACGTATTTGGTGCCATTCTGGCAAAATTGGGCCTATACATCCTCGTCAGTAGTCCTCAGGACGACCAAATTCTTGCCGAGGACTACTGAAATAGGCTCAATCGTCGAACGCAAACGCAAGGATGGCACGGTCAGCTATCGCGCGCAGATCCTTATAAAGTCCAAGGGACGGATCGTCCACCAGGAGTCGTCCAGCTTCGATCGGCGGACGACCGCGAAATCAAAATCAGCATGGATGGCAAGGGCGCATGGCGGGACAATGTCTTCGTCGAGCGTCTCTGGCGGAGCATAAAATACGAGGAGGTCTACCTGCGGGCCTATGCCAGCGTGTCCGAGGCCCGGGCCGGGATTGGCCAGTATCTGACGTTCTACAACAGCCGCCGCCCACATTCTACGCTTGACGGGAGAACCCCCGATCAGGCCTACTTCAACCAGCCAATGCCCAAAGCGGTGGCGGCGTAACCGAGGCAGAAAACCACTTATAAAACGCCCGGAACCTGTTCAGATCAACCGAGCCACCTCTGTCCTGCTGGTCGCAGGCGATGTGTTCGATGGCATCAACCCTTCGGGTGAGGCGCAAAAACTGCTTTACGGTGCCATCGCAGAATTCCTACGCGCCAACCCGTCCGCGCCGAACCTTGAGATAAGTCGCGTCGATACAGAGGCAGGGCGGGTAATCCCCCCGAACCACCTGAAACCTGGCGGCTTGGTCGTGATCTCGACCGTGGACGGCCCGTTCTGCGAAGGCGTGTTCAAGATGAACCAAGCCGCGCGGAAAGCAGGTTTTTCAGCACCCGCAATCTATACTTTCGACCCCAAAGACTATCCCGGATATACCCACCAACACACGACCATTGAGGTGTCCGCCGCCGATGGCCACACGGCCTTCGCAACCTTCGTTTTTTCCGGATCGGCAATCGGGCGGCGCTACGCGATGCACACCAACCGGATCCATATCTGGCTGCGCGATCCCGAGCTTACGCCGGGGCGGACACCGCCCGTGCCAAGGAAGGTCAGGCGCATGTCATTGCCCCGTGCCGGATCGCGGCCAGCAGCAGGCCCGCCGCCACCTCGGGCGCGGCATCGTTGGAAATGCTCAGATCGACCGGCGCAGGCGACAGGGCGTTAGTGCGCGCCAGGCGGGCGGCGATATCTGCCGCATTTTCACGGCCCCGCGCGGCAAGCCGGGCGGCCAATGTCTCGGGGCGGGCGGTGATTTCGGTGGCGATCAGCGTCGGGCCAAAGGCCGCGCGCGCCTGCGGCAAAGCCCCGCGTGACCCGTTGGCGATCACCGTCATACCCGCCGCCAGCCAGTGATGCAGCTCGACGCCCAGACCATAGCTGAGGCCGTGGCTATCCCAATCCAGCGCAAAGGCCCCCGCCGCGCGCAGTCGGGCAAAGGCCGCGGGCGAAACGGGCACATGGGTTTCGGCACCGCCGGGATGCAGGGGGCGGGTGATGATGCGGCGCGCGAGGATCACGTCATCCACTGGTGCCAGACGCGCCATCGCCTGCGCAATCACCGTATCCTTGCCCGCACCGGACGGCCCAACAATCAGGAACAGCCGCCCCGTCATGTTGCCCCGAACCCGTAAATCTGCGCGCCCGCAACCCAAGTGGCCGCGACCGCCAGCGCGCCGCCTGCGTCCCGCACCCGGATCAGATCGGCACGTTTGCCGGGCGCGATCTCGCCCCGGTCGGTCAGCCCTGTGGCCCGCGCCGGCGCGCCGGACAAAAGATCGAGCGCCTGCGCCCAGCCAAGGCCCATTTCGCCCGTCAACACCCCAAGCGCGGGCAACATGGCTTGCGGCGCATAGTCGGAACACAGCGCCCCGGCGACACCCGCCGCAATCGCATCGCGCGCCGAGAGCGCACCCGATTGGCTGCGCCCGCGCAGCACGTTGG
>JBLRXE010000262.1:0-4162 GCA_047920895.1 Roseovarius sp. | reverse complement strand
AGAGCTGGCGGGCGTTCGAATTGTTGGTGATCGACGATGCGAGCAACGATGCCACACCTGAAATCGTGGCCGCCCATGCCGCGCGCGATCCCCGTATCCGCCTGATCCGGCTGGCGCAGAACCGCGGGGCCTATGGCGCGCGCAATGCCGGGCTGGCCGAGGCGCGCGGGCGGTTCGTGACGCTGCACGACGCCGATGACTGGTCGCATCCTGACCGGCTGCGGTATCAGGTGGAGTTTCTCTTGGGCCAGCCCGGATATGTTGGCTGTCTGAGCCAGCAGGCGCGGTGCGCGCCGGATCTGCGGCCCTGTCGCTGGACCGGCACCGGGGCGCTGATCTTCGAGAATATGACATCGCTGATGCTGCCCACCGATCTGGTGCGTGACTGTCTGGGGGGGTGGGATGCGGTGCGTGTCTCCGCCGACAGCGAATTGCTGCGCCGGGTGCGGCATCTCTTTGGCGAGAGTGCCGTTGCGGCGCCCGAAACTGGTCCGCTGGCCCTGCAACGCGCCAGCGGGGCGAGCGCCACGGGGGAGGGCGCCACCGGCATGGACTGGTTCTATTACGGCGCGCGGCGCGAGTATTACGAGGCGCAGTTGCACCACCATGCCCGCGCGCCGCATCTGTGGTATCGGCCTGGCGGCGCGCGGCCCTTTCCCGCACCTGCCCGGCTTTGCTCTGGGGGGGCGGAGGTGACATGCGACCGGGTTTACGCGGGGCTGATGACGGTGCGGGATGCGGGGGTAGAGCAATTGCTGGGCTGGTTGGCCGAGGATCGCGCGGCAGGGCGCAGGGCGGGTCTGGTGCCGCTCTTTGCGCTGACGCTGCCCGAGGCGGCGGGCGTGTTCCTGCACCCCTCTGTGCGCGATCTGGTCGATGGTGCGGCGGTGCGGGTGCTGTGCCATGGCGAGGTGGTGCGCTGCGGCCTTTATCGCCGCCTGCCCGGACAGGCCGTGCCGGAGCCGCATCGCTATCTCCCGATTGTGGAGGAGAGTGGGCGGCAGGTGCTGGCACCCGAACAGGTGCCAGCAGAGCAGGTATAGGCGCGGTTTAGCGACGCCCGATCACAGGAACTGGAAATCGTCCACGGTGAGTTGCGCGGCGGTGATGCCTTGGACGAGGATCGTGTTGCCGTTGACGTTCATCTGGGCGCCTGCCGCCGTGTCGGTGATGTTCATCGCCGCCACGAAGCCGGCCAGGCCGTTGCCGCCGTTGTTGATGTTCTCGGCCCCGGTGTCGGGGTCGAACCGCCGGATCAGGAAGCGGTCGATGCCGTCCTCGAAATCGGTGATCACGTCAAAATCGCCGGTCTTGAAGCTGTTGAACACGAACACATCCGCGCCCGCGCCCCCCGTCATGACATCACTGCCGGTGCCGCCGTTGATCGTGTCATTGCCGGTGCCGCCGTCGATGGTGTCATTGCGCCCGCCACCCGCGAGGAAGTCGTTGCCCGCGCCGCCAAAGATTGAATCGTCGCCTTCGCCGCCACCCACGCGGTCATCGCCTGCGCCCGCGTCAATCGTGTCGCGCCCGGTGCCGCCGCCGATGTCGTCATTGCCGCCGCCGCCAAAGATCAGGTCATTGCCAAAGCTGCCCGACATGGTGTCATCGCCCGCGCCCCCGAACAGCGTGTCATTGCCGGCACCGCCCGCGATCACGTCATTGCCATTTCCACCCAGGATGCTGTCATCCCCAAGCCCGCCACCGATCACGTCATTGCCGTCACCGCCGTCGATCGTGTCATTGCCCAGACCGCCGCCGATACTGTCATTGCCCGGTCCGCCAAACACGAGGTCATTGCCACCCGAAGCGGCGATCAGGTCATCGCCATCGCCGCCGTCGAGCGTGTCATCGCCTTCTCCGCCGTTGAGTTGGTCGTTGCCGCCGCGCCCTTCCAGCCGATCATCGCCACCCAGAGCTGTGAGCGTATCGTCCAGCGCCGCCCCGAGCAGGGTGTCGTTGCCATCCGTTCCGATCAGATTGAGGGGAACGGGATCGGCGGTGGTCACGGTCTCGGTGATCGTGACCGGCACTTCGGCTGCCGAGGCAAAGAATGAGGCATCGCCCGTCAGCGCAAAGTCGAGCACGGCATTCTCGAAATTGGGGGTGCCTTCGATCAGGCCGGCAGCAAGCGCCGCAGCAATCGCGGTATCCCGCACTGCAGGGTCGAGCGTGTCGAGGCTGGCGATTTCGCCGGGGAATTCGGACAGGTAGAAGCCATCGAGACTCTCGCCCGCATCATAGGAAAAGAGGCTCTGGACATCGGAGGAAACGCGCCAATCCTCGCGGAATTGTCCGTAGAGATCGGCAAAGGCAAAGGGGCGGGCCAGAACGGTGCCATCGGCGCGCGCGACATCGTTGGCGGGGTTGCCGTCGCCATCGCCGAGCAGGCCTTCGAGCTGCCCGAGCAGTTCCTCGTTGAGGCGCACGTCGATATCGAGCCGCCCGTCGCGCAGGATCACGCGCACTTGGCTGTCGCCATCGCCGACGACGCCATCCGCTCCGGCGTAGGCGATGATATAGGTATCGCCTTCGCGGAAGATGCGGTCATTGCCCACAACGACGGAGCCGAAATCTTCGAGTTCCGTGGCCACGCCGTCGATATGCAGCGGAGTCGCATCATTGGCGTCGATCATCACCGCCGTGCCGCCGAGGTTGGTGGCAATGGCCTGATTGACGCTGACGTTGTCGGCCACAGGGACCATGCGCGCCTGAAGCTCGAAATCGCTGTCAGTGCCGCGCAGCAGGACAAATTCACCCGCCGCCTGAAAATCATAGCCAACCCCGTCGAGTGTCGCGAGGTGCAGATTTCCCGTGACCCAGCCGCCCGCGCCAGTGGTTGGCAAGAGCGGCACAATGGACTCGACCACGGCGCCGTTGCGCACGGCAAAGTTCCAGATCCCGATCAGCCCGGTATTGCCGGGGATCACATCGAGGCTCAGGATTTCGTCCTGAAGGCCGGATTGCGGTAGCTCAAAGAACGTGCCTTCAACGCCGGTGCCAGCGGTATACCCGGCGCGCGCCACGGTGCCGCCAAGGCCGTTGGTGCCGCCACTGGCGTTGCCGGTGGTCCAGTTCACCTCTTCATAGCGGAACTGGATGTCGAAATCGCCATTGCCGCGATCCGTCAGGATGAGCTGAAAGGCATTGAGCAGGTCGGTGCGCGCGCCGAAATACCCCACGTCATCCCAAGTGATGATAAGCTGGTCGCCCAAGGTGTTGAAATCCCAATACACAAGGTTGGTGCCCTGCGAATTGCCGCCCGGTGTCGGGGCGATGGCGCCGCCATTCGTATCGACATCGGCAAAGAACGGGGTGATGTTGGGATTGTTGCTGGCCCCTGTGATCACGTCGGGCGTGAAGGTGCCACGCGGCCCGGTAAAGGTCACGGAGCCGTTGTTGTTGATCCACAGGCCTTCGTAAACGGTGCCAAAGAAATTGAGGCCGTCCTCGAAGATCGGCGTGATGTCGAGGCGCGCGGTCGAGTCGTCATCGTTGCGGTCGAGAAAATCCTCGCCGAACCCGGCATCGCCGCCGAGACCCCGGATCAGGCCGGGGCTGGTGTTGTCGGGGTTGAGCAGGAGATCGCTGCGCATATCGTCGAATTGCAGGCGCTGGATATTGATGAGGATGTCGGTGTCGCCGGTCGGGCCATGGGTGATCGTGCGTTGACCGGCCTCATTGAGGGCAACGGTGTAGTCGGCGGCAGTGCCGGCAAAAATGGCGATATCAAAGCCTGCGCCGCCGTCCAGCAGATCGTTGCCTGCGCCGCCGTCCAGCAGATCGTTGCCTGCGCCACCGGTGAGCGTGTCATTTCCGGCATTCCCGATGATCGTATCGTCACCGGCCGTGCCGATGAGATCGTCTGCGTTGGGTGTTCCCGTCAAGTTGATGCCTTCCATGCTGAAATCCCCCCGGTATTTCAAAGCCTCCTGTATCAAACACCATGATCATGATTCTTTGGAATTGTTTACAGTCAAGATCGTGCAAGAAAGCATTGATCAGCCGCCACCGCTGCGCCACGCCGGTTCGGGCGCTTGCGTGGGCCTGTCCTGCGTCTGTGTTGCGTCCCGCGCTTTCGCTTCCTCTTGCCCCCTTCCCATCCCTGTCCTAGAACGCCACTGACCACTCAGCCGGAGGCATCGCCATGCTCGATCTCACC
>JBLRXE010000261.1:0-4181 GCA_047920895.1 Roseovarius sp. | reverse complement strand
GGCTCAGCGCCGCACGCTCGGCGGCGGCGCGCAGCGGCTCCATCATGCGCGCCATTTCCGGGCTTGGGGCCTCGATGACAAAGCGCACCTCGCCCGCCTCCACCTCCAGCGCGCGCACCATATCCCGTGACATGAGATCGCCCCCGTCGGGCAATTCAAGGTGCCGCAACCGCGCTTCAAGTTCGCTGCGAAAATCGCTCATTTTCGGTCCTTTGATCCAGGGTTGCTCTCTTGCCCGCCCCACAACCGAGGCGGCAGATCTTCACATAACGCCTAAAAAATGCCGCATTTGCTTAACCTTAGGTCACTTTCGGCTTATGCAATTGCTGCATAGCAGCATTGCTTATCCGGGGTATTGTGCAGGCGCAGCAAAAGCGTATCTTAGTCTCAACAGACGGGGAAACGAACCGCGTCGAACTTCAACACGAATAAATCCGCAAGGACCCGAAACAATGCCCAGCACGCTCCACACCAGCCGCTCCGCCGCCGCCCTGCTTGGCGAAGACCTGAGCGCGGCTGTTTATGCTGTAATGCAGCGCATCATGAATTACCGCACCTATCGTCGTACGGTCAATGAGCTGTCGCAACTCAGCGCGCTTGACCTCGCCGATCTGGGCCTGCACCGCAGCGAAATCCGCCGCGTTGCGCATGAAACAGTTTACGGCCACCGGTCGTAATCAAGGATCAGATACCCCCTCCTCCTCCCTGGGGTATCTGTTACGGTCACGGGCGTCTCTCCTCCTCCCTGATGCCTGGGATCGTTAAATCGGGACTGAACAAGTCCCTTCGTTTTGCGAAAGGCCCTCTCCTCCTCCCTGGGCCGGACGTATAGGAAACGGCGGCACCCCTCCTCCTCCTTGGTGCCGCCGTTTTTTATTGCGCGGGCACAAGACGCAATCAGCATCTTCCAATAATTCCCCAAAATCTGCCGCGCGGATCGCACCGCCGCGCGCCTCAATGCAGCACACGCGCGCGCCCGCGCCGCATCGGTCGCGCCAGACAGGCCCGGCTTGCCTCCCGTAAGAACCCGACAAAGGCCCGCGCTGCGTCGCTTTCTGCCGCCTCCGCTTCGGGGCAGTTCAACGCCGCAAGCGCCAGCTGTGCCGTGACAGGCCCCTCAACCAAACACGCCCAGTTCAAAAACCCGATTCGCGCCACCTGCACGGCCTGACGCCCGATGGCCGGACTACGCTCCAACCCATCCATGATTCGTTGAAAACTCATCTTCAGCTCTCCCCGACCGCACCCCGGGTCGGATGGGGCAGGAAGGGCAAGGGACATGGCACGACAGAGCATCCGGCTTGGCGCGCACACGCCCGCACCGCACCCCGCGATTCGACGTCACGCCAAGGCTGGTTTCCGGGCTTGAGCGGCAGGCCAAGTGGCCCTCACGTTGCGGCACCTTCCCGGACAAACCTGCCCAGTGGCCTATCGCCGAAACGCCCTCCCTTACCGTTGCGGGGGCAGCGCCGGAATTGCACCGGCTTCCCAATTCTCCACCCCAAAGGGCGGCACCCTGACAGCATCAGCCTAGCCGCGCCGGTGCCCAATCCGCAAGCCTGAAACCGACGCCACCCAGACCGCTCACGCCAGAACCCGGTAGCGCGCCGCGTAGCTCACCGGGAAATTCACCGACCGCGCGATAAAGCAGAAGGCATGCACCTTCCCATGCAGCGCATCGGCTTGGGCCAGGTCGGTTCCCGCCGGCACCGCAATCCTTGGCCGAAGCGTGGCGCGCAAAAACCGGCTGGCCCCGGTGCTGTCGATCTCGCCCACAGCGAGCGGATCATCCTCGTAGGATTGCACGGCGATGCCCGCGTCACTTGCCAGATGCAGATACCACAGCATGTGACAGGCGCTGAGCGCGGCAATCAACATATCCTCGGGATTGTGCAGGCCGGGGTTTCCCCCCAGCAGCGGATCGTTCGAGCACTGGATCACCGGCTTGCCCGGCGTCTCGACATTCCAGGTGCGGTCATAGCCTTTGTAATGCCGCGTCCCCTCGCCCCGGTTTCCGGTCCAGACGACGCGGGCGGTATGGTCATGTTCCGACATGGCCGCTTTTCTCGCGCCTCAGGGACAGAAAATATCGTTGAAAAGGGCAAACAGCATCAGCGACAGAATCAGCGTGAGGCCCACGGTCATCAGCACCCGCAACGCCCGCTCGCTCGGCGGGCGACCCGCGACCGCCTCATAGGCGTAAAACACCAGATGCCCGCCATCCAGAACCGGCACAGGAAAGAGATTGAGCAGCCCCACCGCCGTCGAGAGCACCGCAATGAACCAGATGAAACTCTGCGCGCCCTGACTGGCCATCGCCCCCGAAACCTGCGCGATGCCAATCGGCCCGGACATGTTGCAACTGCTGATCGCGCCCGTGACCATGTGATAGAGGCCCGACAAGGAGCTTTGGATGATCGCGCCAGTCTGGCCCACCGCATCGCCCACCGCCTCGATCAGCCCCAACCGCTCGGTCGCAGGCTCAAACGCCATGCCCCCCGCGATCCCGATCCGCCATTCGGTGCGAAACCCACCTTCAGGCTGCGGCTCGTCCACCCGGCGTGGCGTGATCGTGACCGCGTGGGGCGCGCGCCCCTCGCGCCACACCGTCAAGTCGAGCGATGCCCCGTCCGAGCCTTCGACCACGTCCTTGAGTTCCTCAAACGCGACAATCAGCGTGCCATTCACCGCCGTGATCACGTCGCCCGCCTGCAAATCTGCGGCAAAGGCCGCCGATTGCGGCGCCAGCCCACTGATCAGGGGCGGCATGAGTTGCGGCCCCATCGCCTCGATCCGCCGTCCCGCACGCTCCACCGTGTAGCGCAACAACGCGTCGCGCGGCAACGCCGTGACCAGATCGTCATACAGCTCGCCCGCCGCCACATCGGGCAGGGCCTGCCCCTCGATGCCCAGCACCCGGTCGCCCGGTTCCAGCGTGATCCCCGCGACAGGCAGCGGCCTGAGCGCGCCCACGGTCAGCGGATCAGCGGTCTTGCCCCCCGTCATCATCACGGCGCTGAAAATCACGATCGACAGGATGAAATTGAACACCGGCCCCGCCGCCACCGTCGCCGTGCGCGCCCAGAGCGGCGCACCATGCATGGTCTGCCGCAAGCGTTCGGGCGGCAGCGCCGCCATTGCCGCCCCATCCTTGCCGCTCGCGGCATCGGAATCGCCCAGAAACTTGACGAACCCGCCAAAGGGCAAGGCCGCAATCTGCCAGCGTGTCCCATACCGGTCCATGCGCGAAAACAGCACCGGGCCAAAGCCGAGCGAGAACACCTCTGCCTTGATCCCCGACCAGCGGCCCACGATGTAATGGCCATATTCATGCACCGCCACGATCACCGAGAGCGCAACAACAAAGGCCAGTATCGTCAGAAAAACATTACCGAATTGCGGCAGAAAGGTCAGAATATCCAAGCTTTATCCTTGCGTTTTTCGCGTCAACACGACCTGATCGGCCTGCGTCCTTGCCAGATGGTCCATATGGGCCACCACATCAAGGGTCATCTCGGAATTGCACGCCTCAGGGGCATCGCAGAGGGCGTTCAACACCTCCTCGACCACGATATTCATGTCGGTAAAGCTGATCCGCCCGGCGATGAAATGATCCAGCGCCCGCTCCTTGGCGGCATTGAAGACCGCCCCCGAGAGGCCGCGCGCCTGCATCACCTCGCGCGCAAGGCGCAGCGCGGGATAGCGTGTCGGATCGGGCGGGCGAAACTCCAACGTGCCAATCGCCGCCAGATCGAGCGCCGCCACCGGCAGCGCCTGCCGCTGTGGCCAGTTCAGCGCATAGCCGATGGCATGGCGCATATCGGGCGGCCCCACATGCGCCATGAGCGCCCCGTCGCAGAACCCCACCAGCGCATGCACCAGCGATTGCGGATGGATCAACACCTCGATCTGATCGGGGGCAAAGCCAAAGAACTCCCGCGCCTCGATCATCTCCATCGCCTTGTTGAACATCGAGGCGGAATCGATGGTGATCCTCTGCCCCATCGCCCAATTGGGATGGCTTGACGCCTCGACCACCGTGGCACGGGCCAGTTGCTCCAGCGGCCAATCGCGGAACGCACCCCCCGAGGCGGTGAGAATCACCCGGTTGACGGCGGCGGCATCCTCGCCCACCAGCGCCTGAAAAATGGCCGAATGCTCGCTGTCCACCGGCAGGATTC
>JBLRXE010000260.1:0-4205 GCA_047920895.1 Roseovarius sp. | reverse complement strand
ATACGCGCGAGAACCAGCACGGCGTGCGCGCGGTGACCGAGGTTGTTGGCGTCGAGCGCGTGCTGCACCGCGGCCGCTGGCGCAGCGTCGAGGTGCTGGCCTGCCCGGTCACCTGGCGACCCCATCCGGAACAGATCGCCTCCGCCCGGCAGGGATATGAGGATTGGTGGCAGGCGCTAGATTGGGTGCGGGATGGGTTGATGGCGGGTGGGATGTTGCGAGAGGTGGAGGTGACAGCGGCGATGCCGAAGGTGCGACCGTGGGAGCCAAGGTGATGGAGTCGGTCTGGCGGGAAGTGGCAATGCGCACCAATTCAGCATGGCGCGCGCCATCATATTTACCACCCGCAAGATGGACTTTGTAGACCTTCTGGCAGCGATCTGGTCTGCCGGTACACGCCCCCCTTTGTAATGGCAGCACCCCGCCTTGTGTCGACCTTGTTGCCTCCCTTGTCGGGTGGATTACGAGCGACCGCGATGAGGGCGAAAACTGCGTCGGGTCTCCAGCGTAGCCTCCTCCATCGAAATGACTTGCCAGAATCGGCTCAGGCATATTGTGATACGCGTCGTGACTATGGTGGATTATTATCAATGAACATCGTGATCGGGCGCAGCCCCGGACATCCGCATGCCAAAGTGCATGTGTACTGGCCGCCCCCACAGTGATGACGGGGCGTGCCTTGGCGCGCTGTCGACTTCCTTCATTGAAATTTCTGAAAAAGAGTGATCACCATGACGCATGCTGTAGACTGCGCTCAAAGGCGCATGATTAACGTAACCTGGGATGATGGGCTTGACGCCGAATTCCCTTATATCTGGCTGATCGACAGCGATCCGGCCGGGTTTCACCCGGACACCAATGAGCGCTCATTCGATTTGACCACGGTGGATGAGCATATCGCGCCGACCGATGTTCAGATCACCGGCAATCGACTGTCGGTATCCTGGACCGGAGCACCGGCCCACAGCACGCTTGACCTCACCTGGCTGCGCGATCACCGGCCGGGCCAGCGGCGCGAAGACCCCGCCAACGTGGCGGCACAGACATGGCGTGCCGACCTCGGGGCCGCAGGCGTGCCGCGCTGGCAGGCTGACGATATCGACACCTCCGACGCGGCACTCGTCGGATGGATGAAGGACACCCGGCGGTACGGCCTGTCGATTGTCGCGGGCTTACCAGATAATGACGATGTTGGCTCGAAGCTGGCCGAACGAATTGGATATCTGCGCATCACCAATTTCGGCGACGGGTTCGCGGTCAAGTCCATGCCGAAGCCAACAAATCTGGCCTTTACCGCACTTGCGCTGCCTTTACATACCGACCTGCCCTATCAGGAATGCCCGCCGGGCTATCAGTTCCTGCATTGTATCGCGAACGAGGCCGACGGTGGTGCATCTGTCTTTTGCGACGGCTTCGCTGTCGCCGAGGATTTTCGACGGCGCTACCCTGATCAGTTCGACCTGCTGACGCGGGTCGCAATCCCGTTTCGGTATCATGATGACAAGGTCGATATCCGCAGTCGCCATCCCATCCTCGTGACCGATAGCGACGGCCAGATAAGCGAGATTTGCTTCAATGCCCATATCGGTGACGTGTTGGACCTCGAACCCGGCGAACTGGCGGAATTTTATCCCGCATATCTCAATCTCATGCGGTTGATCCGCGATCCGTCTTATGCGGTGTCTCTGAAACTGAGAGCGGGAGAAATGGTGGTTTTCGACAACCGGCGCGTATTGCACGGTCGCAGCGCCTTCGATCCGAGCACCGGCTTTCGCCACCTCCATGGATGTTATATCGATCGCGGCGACTTCGATAGCAAGCTCCGGTTGCTCGCCCGAGCCTGAAAGTCTTGGTCCCGGCTATCGTCGGGACCATTCAGTCCCAGGCAGACCCACAGCGGGTCTTGAAGGGCCTCCCTTGCAGGGGACTGAACCCGCTCTTCGTCGGATGGTTGACGGGCTGGCCCATCGGGCAAGCGCTCTGCGCTTGCTGGGAAACGGCGTTCATCCTTTGGCAATAGCACATGCATGACGCACTCTCGCAACTGCCCATGACCTCGGGCCCATAGATCTGGCGGCCGCATCCGGAGCAGATCGCCTCCGCCCGGCAGGGATATGAGGATTGGTGGCTGGCGTTGGACTGGGTCCGGGATAGGTTGATGGCGGGCGGCATGCTGCGGGAGGCAGAGGTGACGGGGGCGATGCCGAAGGTGCGGCCGTGGTAATGGCTGCGCGCGTCCCGGTAACCGATTGGTATTGCCTAATGGCACAATATGACTATATTGATGCCAAAAGAGACAGCCATGCAGTTCGCAACCATCCAGCCCATCGCGGCCCGTCCCGACCTTCCCATCATCACCGATGAGGAAGCGGCGGCCCTCGCGCGTGCAACCGTCAATCTGTTCCGTGCGTGGGACCTCAGCGACGTAGAGGCCCGCACCTTGCTTGGAGACATGGCCCAGCGCACCTGGGCGCGCTGGAAGGTGGGCGACATCGGCCGCATCGACCGGGACCTCCGCGCACGGATGTCGATCCTGATGGGGATCCACAAGGCGCTGCGCTATCTCTTCACCGAGCCCGCTCGCGGCTATGCGTGGATCCGAAAGCCCAACGCGGCATTCGAAGGCCAACGTGCGCTCGATGTCATGATGCGGGGAGAGATCACCGATCTGATCGACCTGCGCAGTTATCTGGATGCCGAGCGAGGTGGCTGGTGACAGGACCGGTTCGCCGCGTCGCATGGCCGCGCACCGTCCGCATCATCCGAACCATCTATCCGCCCATCGATCTCTTTGAGGATATCGCTGATCCTGCGGATTGGGAGGCGCTCGCCTCTGCCGAGGCCAAGTTCAACCCCCGCATCCGCGACAGCATCGGTGACCTCTCCAAGGTGCCGGTCGCGCGCCGTGTCACTGGTCCGGGCGCCAGTTGGGTCATGGCACCCTTCGTTCACTGCTCACCACTCCGCCCGGGGCGGTTTTCGGACGGCAGCTTCGGCCTCTACTATGCTGGCGATCGCACCGAGGTGGCGATTGCCGAGTCGATCCACCATCACACCCGGTTCATGCGCGCGACGAATGAAACGCCCGGCTGGACCTCGCAGTTTCGCGAGTTGATCGGAGCGATTGATGCCGATCTGGACGATGCTTCAGGCCGGGCTGACCTCCTTGATCCCGACGATTATTGCCCATCACAAATCTTTGGCGCCGCGCGGCGAGCCGCTGGATCAAATGGCATCACATGGCCTAGCGTCCGTTACCCCGGCGGTCACTGCATCGCGGTATTCTGGCCCGATGCAATCCCAATCCCCACGCAGGGGGCGCATTTCTCATATCACTGGAACGGGACAGCAGTCGATTACGTCAAGCAATTGGATACGGGCGAGGTACTGGGCGTCGCATAGCGCTCCACCTGCTCGTGACCCGATGGGATAATAGTCATCACCCGTTGCGACAGTGTCACTCAACCCATAGGGTGCTTGGCAACATCGAGGGCCAACCGCCGAATTAGAATAGCAAAAATGCAGACCGCCTTTGAACCGGCACGACAACAGGACCACAGAACCCGCCCATGAACCAATTTGCCCACAACAAGCTCGTCTCCTTCATCTGGTCCATCGCGGACGATTGCCTTCGCGATGTCTACGTCCGCGGCAAATACCGCGATGTCATCCTGCCAATGGTGGTATGAATCGTCCCGGGTTTGTCGGAGACCATCAACTTAAGTAAGGATGATGGTTATGACGAAAAGCAAAATGGCAAATCGCTACTCGCCCGAGGTCCGCGCACGTGCGGTCCGGATGGTGTTCGAGCATCAAGGCTCATATGAAACGCAGGCGGGCGCGATTGCGGCCATTGCACCCAAGATTGGCTGTATTCCTCAGACCCTGCGTGAATGGGTCAAGCAGGCTGAGAAAGACAGCGGCATGCGCGATGGCGTGACCTCTGAGGAGCGGGACCGGATCAAGGCTCTGGAACGTGAGGTTCGAGAGCTGCGCCAGGCGAATGAAATTCTCCGCAAAGCCTCGGCTTATTTTGCGCAGGCGGAACTCGACCGCCCACTGAAGCGATGATTGCCTTCATTGAAGATCAGCGCATTGTTTACGGCGTCGAGTCGATCTGCAGGGTTCTTGAATCGTCCCGGGTTTGTCGGAGACCATCAACTTAAGTAAGGATGATGGTTATGACGAAAAGCAAAATGGCAAAT
>JBLRXE010000259.1:0-4270 GCA_047920895.1 Roseovarius sp. | reverse complement strand
CTCGTCCAGCTTGCCCTGGTTATGGGTGGCGACCAGCAGCCGGTTATCGGTGAATTTACGCACCCGTGGCCTCGCGCTGTTTCACAACCAGTTGATCGACACCTTGTTCGGCCAGATCAAGCAATGTGTTCATCTGCGCGCGGCTATAGGTCGAACCTTCGGCGCTCATCTGTACCTCGATCAGGCGTTTGGTTCCCGTCATGATGAAATTGCCATCCACCCCGGCCACGCTGTCTTCGGGGTAATCAAGATCGAGCACGGGTTGACCTGCGTAGATACCGCAAGACACCGCCGCCACCGGGTCGACCAGCGGATCGTTTAGCACAACGCCTGCCTTCATCAGCTTTTGAACCGCCAGTTTGAGCGCGACCCAACCGCCGGTGATCGCCGCACAGCGGGTACCGCCATCGGCTTGGATCACGTCACAATCCACCGTGATCAGCCGCTCGCCAAGCGCCACCCGGTCCACGCCTGCGCGCAGGCTGCGGCCGATCAGGCGCTGGATTTCGACCGTACGGCCGCCCTGTTTGCCCGCTGTTGCCTCGCGGCGCATGCGGCTGTTGGTCGAGCGGGGCAGCATGCCGTATTCTGCCGTGACCCAGCCGAGGCCTGAGCCTTTGACAAAGGGTGGCACGCGTTCCTCGATGGTGGCGGTGCACAGGACATGGGTATCGCCCATCTTGATCAGGCAAGAGCCCTCTGCATGTTTGAGTACGCCTGTTTCGATTGAAATGGCGCGCATTTCGCTTAAATTCCTGCCTGACGGTCGCATTGGATGTCCCTTTTCCCGGTTGCCCCGGGATATATGGGCAAGGCGTCCCATGGCAACCCCGATTGACCTTCGGCGTGCGCGGTCCTTAATAGATCCAGAGACAGGAAGCCCATCGCATGACAGACACGGCCTCGATCCTCGATCAGCTCAACGACCGCTCGCGTGAGGTGTTTCGCCGCGTGGTCGAGAGCTATCTGGCCAATGGTGATCCGGTCGGCTCGCGCACCCTGACCCGCGATTTCAGCGAGAAGGTGAGCGCCGCGACGATCCGTAATGTGATGCAGGATCTGGAATACATGGGCCTTCTGGGCAGTCCGCATATCAGCGCGGGGCGTATTCCCACGCAAGAGGGGCTGCGCATGTTCGTTGATGGTCTGCTCGAGGTCAGCAATCTCGAGGCGACGGACCGGCAAGCGATTGATGCGACGATCGGCAGCAATTCGCAGGATGTTGGCGGTGTGCTCGACCGGATCGGGGCGGCGCTCTCGGGGGTGACGCGGGGCGCCTCGCTTGTGCTTGCGCCCAAGCATGAGGCGCCGATCAAGCATATCGAGTTTGTGAGCCTTGGCCATGACCGTGCGCTTGTGGTGCTGGTGTTTTCCGATGGGCATGTCGAGAACAGGATATTCACACCACCGCCGGGTCAAACGCCGAGTTCGATGCGCGAGGCCGCGAATTTCCTCAATGCGCTGATCGAGGGCAAGACGCTCTCGGATTTGCAGACCGTGATCGCGCGTCAGATCGCCACGCGGCGGCAAGAGATTGATCAGCTCGCCCGCGACATGATCGACAGCGGCCTTGCCGTCTGGGAGGGGGAAGGTGACAAATATGAGCGGCTGATCGTGCGCGGGCGCGCAAATCTGATCAGCGATGCCTCCGAGGAAAAGGATCTGGAGCGGATTCGCATCCTGTTTGACGATCTCGAGCGCAAGCGGGACATTGCTGAATTCCTCGAATTGGCCGATGAAGGCGCCGGTGTGCGCATTTTTATCGGTTCCGAGAACAAACTTTTCTCACTTTCGGGTTCCTCTTTGGTGGTGTCTCCATATATGAACGCTGACCGTAAGATCATCGGTGCGGTGGGTGTCATTGGCCCGACGCGCCTCAATTACGGGCGGATTGTGCCGATTGTGGATTACACGGCACAGCTCGTGGGCAAACTGATCTCCGACCGGAGCTAGAGGTGAAGAATGGCAGAGCCGAAAGAAGACAGCTTTCTCGATGATATCGAAGAGGCCGCCGCGCAAGAGCGTGAGCATTTGGATAACGATATGAGTGACGAAGCGGTGGAAATCGACGCGTTGCGCGCCGAGCGGGATGCCCTGCGCGACAAGTTCATGCGTGCGCTGGCCGATGCAGAGAATGCGCGCAAGAGGTCCGAAAAGGATCGGCGCGAGGCAGAGAATTATGGTGGTTCCAAGTTCGCGCGCGATATGTTGCCGGTGCATGACAATCTCAAGCGGGCGCTCGAGACCGTCAACGAGGAGCAGCGCGCCGCTTCTGCCGCGCTGTTTGAGGGAATCGAGCTGACCTTGCGCGAATTGCTCAATGTTTTCACCAAGCACGGCATCACCGTAATTGATCCGCAGGTCGGGGATCGGTTTGATCCGCAGCAGCATGAGGCGATGTTCGAGGCGCCGCTGCCGGGCACCAAGGCAGGAGAGATCATCCAGGTTTCGACCCAGGGCTTCATGCTGCATGAACGCATTCTGCGTCCGGCGCAGGTGGGCGTGTCTTCCAATCGCGGATGATGAGGGCCAAGGCGGGGTTTAGCCCGCCTTGTCGGCCCTTTCATGGCTGAGGGCCTTGAGTTCATAGATGAGATCGAGGGCCTCACGCGGGGTGAGGGTATCTGGCAGGATGGCAGCGATCCGTTTTTCCAAAGCCGAGTCGCGCGGAGGGCTGGGTGTCGGCGTTGACGGCAGGGCTGCAAAGAGCGGCAGGTCGTCGATCAGGGCCTTCTGCGTCCTGTGGCCTTCGCGGTCGCCTTTTTCCAGCGCATCAAGCACCACGCGCGCCCGCGCCACGACCGAGGCAGGAAGGCCCGCCAGTTTGGCCACCTGCACGCCGTAGCTGCGATCGGCTACGCCCCGCCGCACCTCATGCAGGAATATGACGTCGCCGCCATGTTCCTTGACGCTCACTGTGGCGTTCTCGACCCGGGCGAGTTTGTCACTGAGCTGTGTCAATTCGTGGTAATGCGTGGCAAAGAGCGCGCGGCAGCCGTTCACATCGTGGAGGTGTTCGAGGGTGGCCCAGGCGATGCTGAGCCCGTCCCAGGTGGAGGTGCCGCGCCCGATTTCATCGAGGATGACCAGCGCATGATTGTCCGCCTGATTGAGAATGGCGGCGGTTTCGACCATCTCGACCATGAATGTCGAGCGCCCGCGCGCCAGATCGTCCGAGGCTCCGACGCGGCTGAAGAGTTGGCTGACCATGCCGATATGCGCCGATTTTGCGGGCACATAGCTGCCCATTTGTGCCAACAGGGCAATGAGCGCGTTCTGGCGCAGAAAGGTGGATTTCCCGGCCATGTTCGGCCCGGTCAGCAGCCAAATGTCACTCTTCCCGCCCAAATCGCATTCATTGGCGATGAAGGCGTCGCCACCTTGGGCACGCAAGGCACGTTCCACCACGGGGTGCCGTCCGCCTTTGATCCGGAGTGCGCGGCTCTGGTCCACCTCGGGGCGGCACCAATTCTCGGCGCGGGCCAGATCGGCCAGAGCGGCGGTCAGGTCTAGTTCGGCCAGCGCGCGGGCGCAGAGCGCTATTTCAGCGGCGTGATCGAGAATGGCCGCTTTCAAGCGGTCATAGAGCCGCTTTTCAATTTCAAGCGCGCGCCCGCCCGCGTTGAGAATCCGGGTTTCCATCTCGCTCAGCGGCACGGTGGTAAAGCGCAATTGGTTCGCGGTGGTCTGGCGGTGTTTGAATGTCTCGTTCAGCGGCGCGCCCAGCATCTGCTCGGCATGGGTGCTGGTCACTTCGATGAAATAGCCCAGCACGTTGTTATGCTTGATCTTGAGTGAGGAAATGCCGGTTTGCGCGATATAATCGCCCTGCATCCGGGCAATGACGCCGCGCCCCTCGTCACGCAATTGGCGCGCCTCGTCGAGATCACTGTCATAACCCGGCGCGATAAAGCCGCCGTCGCGCACCAGAAGCGGCGGTTCGGCGACCAGCGCCTGATCGAGCAGGTCAAGAAGAGCGTCATGCCCGGTCAGACCAGCGGCGGCCTTGTGCAGAAGCGGCGGCAGATCGACACCGGCAAGGCGCTGGCCAATCTCCATCGCTTGCGCCAGCCCGTTGCGCACGGCGGTCAGATCGCGGGGGCCGCCACGATCCAGACCGAGGCGCGACAGGGCGCGGTCGATATCCGGCACGCCGCGCAACGCCGCGCGCAGCGCGTCCATCAGCGCGCGATTGTCCAGCAACCAACCCACCGCCGCGTGGCGCACGCGGATCGTACGCAAATCGCGCGACGGGCTGGAAAGCCGCCGT
>JBLRXE010000258.1:0-4273 GCA_047920895.1 Roseovarius sp. | reverse complement strand
CGGGTTGAAGCGCAAGCTGGAACTGCCCTCGACCGGCTGGCTGCGGCGCTACCGGGTGCGGGTCAACGGGCGGCCCATTGATGCCACGTTCGAGCCGTTGCGCAAAGGGTTAGTGGTGGAGGGCGAGGCATTTCAGCCGATGACCGTCAGTCTGGACCGTCAGCAGGGAGCCAATGCCTGGATCACGGTGGCGATTCGCGAGGGCAAGAACCGCGAAATCCGCCGCGCGATGGAGGCGGTGGGGCTGGTGGTGAACCGGCTGATCCGGCTGTCCTATGGCCCGTTCCAATTGGGCCAGTTGAAGCCCGGTGCCGTCGAGGAAATCCGCCCGCGCGTGTTGCGCGAGCAATTGGGGATGCCGGCAGAGCCAGAACCAGAGCAGGCCAAGCCCGCGCGCCCCAAGCCGCAGCGCCGCCGGCGCTGAGACGGCACCGTGCCTGCGTGTTTTCGGCAAGTTGACTACGAAAGTCGTGGTTGTTGATCCGTATCAAGGAGGCGTTGATCGCTAATCCTTAGGGTTGGGACGAGCAATCAAGAAGGAGATATCTGCGATGTCCAATACCCCCCACGAACTGTCGGAAGAGTTCCCGCAACTGGCCAGCAAGATCAGCGAATTGAAGCAGACGGATGCACATTTTGCCAAGCTGGCCGAGGACTATCACGCGCTGAACCGTGCGGTGCATCGGGCCGAAACGCTGGTCGAGCCGGTCGAGGAACTGGCCGAGGTCGAGATGCGCAAGCAGCGCGCGGCGCTCAAGGACGATATTTACCGGATGCTGACGGCCTGAGGGCGCGCGTCACGGAAATCAGCGCGCAGGGTGCTTGGGCCGCCCTGCGCGTTTTGCTTTGTGGCTCAGTCCCGCACCCCAGAGAACCGCGTTTGCCAGTCTTCGCGCGCCTCGTCGGTGATCTTGGAAAAGAGCACCTCGGGGGTGGTGAAGGCGTGGCCGGGCGCAAGGGTCTCTAGCGCAGCGGGCAGGGCGTCAGGCCATCCGTCATCGCCGGTCTGCATGGATGCGCGCATGGCGGCGGCGGCGTCGGGGATGAAGGGGCTGCTCAGCACGGCGTATAGGCGGATGAGGTTGAGCGCGAGGCGCGTCTGCATGGCGGCGCGCTCGGGGTCTGTCTTGAAGGTGGACCAAGGAGCCGCCTCTTGCAGGTATTCGTTGCCCTCGACCCAGATGGCCCGCAGGGCACCCGCAGATTTGCGCACCTCCATTGCCTCCATATGGCCTTCATATTCGTGGATGCGGGTTGTCAGGCGCGCGATCAGCGCCTCTTCCTGCGCGCCGTAGGCCCCGCCCTGCGGCACCTCTTCGCCGAATTTCGAGCGGCAGAACTTGGTCACGCGGGATACGAAATTGCCCAGAACATCGGCGAGGTCCTTGTTCACAGAGGTCTGGAAATTCTCCCATGTGAATTCGCTGTCCGAGCTTTCGGGGGCGTGGCTCAGCAGCCACCAGCGCCAGTAATCGGCGGGCAGGATTTCGAGCGCCTGATCCATGAAAACGCCGCGCCCGCGCGAGGTGCTGAACTGGCCGCCGTCGTAATTGAGGTAGTTGAAGGATTTGATGTAATCCACCAGCTTCCACGGCTCGCGCGAACCGAGGATCGTGGCGGGAAAGCTGAGCGTGTGAAAGGGCACGTTATCCTTGCCCATGAACTGGGTATAGCGGACATCGTCCGCCCCTTTGTCGGTGCGCCACCAGCGTTCCCAGGCCTCGGCCCCCAGCCCGTTCGCCTCGGCCCATTCGGCCCCGCAGGCGATGTATTCGATGGGCGCGTCGAACCAGACGTAGAACACCTTGCCCTCCATCCCTTGCCACGGCGCGCCGTCGAACTGCACGGAAACGCCCCAGTCAAGATCGCGGGTGATGCCACGATCCTGAAGCCCATCGCCGTCATTGAGCCATTTCTTGGCGATGGAGGTGGTAAGCACCGGCCAGTCGGTCTTGCTGTCGATCCACGCCTCAAGCTCATCCTTCATCTGTGATTGGCAGAGATAGAGATGCTTGGTCGCGCGCATTTCGAGATCGGTAGCCCCCGAGACCGACGAGCGGGGATTGATCAGATCGACCGGGTCCAACTGCTTGGTGCAGTTGTCGCATTGGTCGCCGCGCGCGCTCTCGTAGCCGCAATTGGGGCAGGTGCCCTCGATATAGCGGTCCGGCAGATAGCGCCCGTCGGTGGGCGAATACATCTGGGTTTCTGAGACTTCGCGGATCAGGCCCTGATCATGCAGGCGCTTGGCGAAATGTTGGGTCAGGCGGTGGTTCTGCGGGCTGGACGAGCGCCCGAAATGGTCAAAGCTGAGGCGGAAGCCGCGGGCGATGTCGGCCTGAACGGCGTGCATCTCGGCGCAATACTCCGCCACCGGCTTGCCCGCCTTGGCGGCGGCCAGTTCGGCGGGGGTGCCGTGCTCGTCCGTGGCGCAGAGAAAGAGCACCTCATGGCCGCGCGCGCGGCAGTAGCGGGCAAAGAGATCGGCCGGAAGCTGCGATCCCACCAGATTGCCGAGATGCTTGATCCCGTTGATATAGGGGATTGCCGAGGTGATGAGATGCCGTGCCATATTGCGCCTGTTCCTTGCCTGCGTCGCGCTCCCTTTAGCGCGGAACGAGGGAGGTTTCCAGCCGCCGCTTGGCGGGCTGGGCTGGTCCCTTGCGGGTCGGCCCGGCCCCTACCCGGATCAGACCACGGCAAGCCGTCCGTCAAGCCGTGCGCCCCCCGCGGGCGAAATGCCGCCCATGTCGCGGATATGGGCGATGATCTCGTTACGATAGACAAGACCCGGATGGGTGAAGTCGAGTTCGCGCAGGTCCATACCGGGAATCTCGCCGGGCACGCCCGCGACGATGGGTTGGCCGTTCCACGCCTCGGCGAATGCCCCCAGTCTGAGATAGGTGTTGAAGGCTACGCGGAACCGCTTGTCGCGCACGGCTTCCAGCGGGTTGCCAAGCACGGTGATCGCCTCGGCGCGCGCCTCAAGGGCCGATGTCCCGAGCGCGATCGTATAGCGCAGCCCCGACGAGAAATGCACAAACCCGCGCGAGACAAAGCCGCTCAGATCGAGGTCGGCGGCCTCTTCGGGGCGCACGATGCGATGCGCGTTCGATTGCAGCATCCCGGCGATCTCGGCCCCGGTCATCGTCGCCACGTGCACCTGATCGGCATAGGGCATGACATCATACCACTGGCCAAAGCTGAGTGGGCCGGGCGTGAGACCGGCAAGGATCGCGGTGGCGTTGAAAAGCGCGATATCGACCGGCCCGCCGGGGAATGTCCTGGAGCGCGCGACAATCGCATCATTCATGAAGTTCAGAAGCGCGGTTTCGCGCATGTAGCGGTCGCCCGTCACCGCCTCGGGCGAGACCGGCGCATCCTCGGACACGGTGCCGAGGGTGTCGGCCATACGCGATTCAAGTGCGACGAGAAGCGGCGCGACATGGGCGGCCTCGAATTCGTGGTCGTAATCGGCGTCGGTCTCCAGCGTCGCGGCGCGCGGGTCGTCGGCGGGCACACGGTCGTCGCGCTGTTTGATCGGGTGCAGACCGACATGGGTGAACCAGCCCTGCCGCCCGTTCTGCGCGGCGATGGACATGGCAATCTCGCCGAGAAACTTGCCGTTGGCCTCGGCCTGCGTCATCAGCACGCCCGCGATCACGTTGTCGGCGTCAAGCCCGCCTTCGTTGAGAACGGTGTGGGAATGGCCGCCGATCAGCACTGTCGGCTTGTCGGTCAGGGCCCCCGCCGCCTCGGCGATGTCGAAATCACCCTCGCCGATCATCCGCGCCGCCCCGGCCTTGCCGGTGCGGTGCTGGCCGGTGCCATAGCCGCAATGCGACAGGATCAGCACCACGTCGGAGATCTCCGCGAGCGCGGGCAGCACGTTGCGCACCGCCGCGACCGGGCTTGCCACCTGCATTCCCTGATCGTCGGGCTGGCCCACGCGGGTATCGACCTGTGTGGTCAGACCCATGACGCCGATGCGCAGGCCTTTCGCCTCGATCACCGCAGCGGCGGTATAATCGCGGTCGCGCAAGATATGCCGCGAGCCGTGCACGTTGGCGGTGACGACTGGAAAGGCGGCATCGCGCGCAATGCCCAGTTGCAGCATCTGTGCGCCGCGGTCGAATTCGTGATTGCCCAAAACGGCGATATCGACACCAGCGGCCGAGACCGCGCGATAGCCCGCATCGGCCACGAATTCCTCAGGCGTCCAGCCAAGCAACTCGTCGAAGATCGAGCCGGTATGATCATCTCCGCCCGAGAC
>JBLRXE010000257.1:0-4297 GCA_047920895.1 Roseovarius sp. | reverse complement strand
TGGGCGGTGGGCCGCAAGGTTGAGGCGCGGTTCCAGTGGAAACGTGCGCTGTCCCTGAACGAGAGCGAAAAGTCGGCCGATCTTGAGCCGGAGCGCGTGCGCCGCAAGCTGGAAGTGGGCTTGGATCAGGTGCTCAAAGACGAAGGCGCGGAACCGCTGAAACTTGTCAAAGATGGCAACTGACGGGTTCGCCCCCGCCAAGATCAACCTTTCCCTGCATGTCACCGGGCGCCGGGCGGATGGCTATCATCTGCTCGATTCACTCGTGGTATTTGCCGATGTGGGTGACCGCCTTAGCCTGCGACCTGCCCCAGAGACCCGTCTGAGCGTGACCGGCCCCATGGCCGGGGGTGTGCCAGTCGGCGCTGATAATCTGGTGCTGCGGGCGGCGGCGCTGATGGGAATCGCCGCCGAGATCACGCTCGACAAGCATCTGCCGGCGGCGGCGGGCATTGGCGGCGGGTCAAGCGATGCTGCGGCCTGCCTGCGGGCGCTGTCGAAAATGAGCGGTCAGGCTGTGCCTCGCGATGTCCTGGCCCTTGGGGCCGATGTGCCGGTCTGCCTGCGCGCGCGCGCCGCACGGATGCGTGGGATTGGCGAGGATGTGACGCCGGTGGATGGCCTGCCCATTCTCGATGCCGTGCTGGTCAATCCCGGCGTGCCGGTCTCGACGCCCGCAATCTTTCGCAGGCTTCTGTCGCGGGACAATCCAGCGATGTCCGAGGAATTGCCGCCATGGCCCGATGCCGAGGCGCTGATTGCGTGGCTGGCCACGCAACGCAACGACCTGCAAGACGCGGCGATTGCCGAAGAACCCGTTGTGGCCGATGTGCTCCGAGAGATCGTTGCAACGCCGGGCTGCGCCCTGGCGCGGATGTCGGGATCAGGGGCCACCTGTTACGGCCTCTATCCCGATGCCGCGACCGCCAAAGGCGCCGCGCAAGCGTTGAGTACCGCACGCCCCGGATGGTGGGTGCGCGCCACGCGGCTCAGTTGATCCGCGCCACCACATAACCCGCGAGATTGTCGAGCATCCGCTGCACCGGATGATCCGGCAGCACGGCAATCGCCGCGCGGGCGCGGGCGGCCCAATCCAGTGCTGCGGCGCGGGTCTGTTCTAACGCGCCATGCGCCTGCATCAGATCGAGCGCGTGGTCCAGATCACCCTCGCGCTGATCCCCCTTTTCGATGGTGCGTTTCCAAAAGGCGCGTTCTTCGGCATTCGCCGCCGCCACCGCCTTGATCACCGGCAGAGTCAGCTTGCGCTCACGGAAATCGTCGCCGACATTTTTTCCAGTGGACTTGGCGTCGCCTTGATAGTCGAGCAGATCATCAACGATCTGAAACGCGATGCCAAGCGCGTCACCATAGTCGAACAGCGCCTTGACCTGCGCCTCGGGCGCGCCGGCAATCACGCCACCCACTTCGGTCGCGGCGGAAAACAGCGCCGCCGTTTTGCCGCGCACCACTTGCAGGTAGATATCCTCGGTCGTCGCCAGATCCTGCGCCGCACTCAGTTGCAGCACTTCACCTTCGGCAATCGTAGCCGAGGCGTTGGACAGAATATCCAGCACGCGCAACGATCCCGGCTCGACCATCAACTGAAACGCACGGGCAAAGAGGTAATCGCCCACCAGCACGCTGGATTTATTGTCCCAGAGCAGGTTGGCGGTGGGGCGTCCGCGCCGCTGCGCGCTCTCGTCCACCACATCATCATGCAAGAGCGTGGCGGTGTGGATGAATTCCACCGTGGCCGCCAGATGCACATCAAACGGGCCGTCGTAACCACAGAGATCCGCCGTGGCCAGAACCAGCATCGGGCGCAGGCGTTTGCCGCCCGCCTCGACCAGATGCGCGGTCACTTGCGGGATGCGCGGTGCGTGGCGCGAGGCCATCCGCTCGCGGATCAAGAGGTTGACCGCCGCCATCTTCGACGCCAGATGGGCGGCCAATTGTTCATGCGGCTTGATGGCGACTTCGTCCAATCCCATATTTCCCTCGTCAACACCGCTCGACATAGCGCGCGCCTTGCTCTTATCTATGACCCATGAAACAGCTTTTACGAACCAATGACATCGCGTCCATCGCCTTTGCTCAGGCGCTTCTTCAGGGCGAGGGTATAGACTGCTTTGAAATGGACGTAAACATGAGCATCCTCGAAGGCTCGATCGGCATTTTCCCGCGTCGTCTGATGGTGGCCAATGAGGATTACGAAGACGCGCGGACTACACTCATCGACAACGGTTTCTCGCTTGAGGACTGAGCCTTTCGCCGAGGAAGATCTGAGTTGTGACGCCTTTTTGGGCGGACGTTTGCGGATTTCTCAGCCGAAAGCAGGCTATCGCGCCGGGATTGATCCGGTGCTCTTGGCAGCCAGTGTTCCGGCGCGGGTCGGTCAAACCCTGCTGGATCTGGGCTGTGGATCTGGCATTGCCGCGCTCTGTGTCGTGGCACGGGTGCCGGGGATCATGGCGACGGGGCTGGAGATTCAGCCCGCTTACGCGATGCTGGCACGCCGGAACAGCGCGGCCAATGGTTTGGCGCTCGACGTGACGGGGGGCGACATCGCCGACATGCCCGCTGCGTTGCGCGCGCGGCAGTTCGATCATGTAATCGCCAACCCGCCCTATTTCGATCGCCACCACAGCACCGCAGCCGAGGACATGGGCCGCGAGCGGGCGATGGGCGAGGCACTGCCGCTGGCGGATTGGGTGCGCGCCGCAGCCCGACGCGCACGCACGGGGGGCACCGTGACCTTTATTCAGAGGGCAGAGCGATTGCCGGATCTGTTGACGCCGATGGCGGCGCATCTGGGCAGTATCGAGGTGTTGCCCCTGATCCCGCGCCGGGGCCGTTCCGCGCGGTTGATTCTTCTGCGAGGGCGAAAGGGTAGGCGCGCCGCGCTGCGTTTGCACGATGGCTGGCTGCTGCATGCAGGCGAAAACCATGGGCAAGACGGTGAGGATTATACCGCCGCCACCTCGGATGTGCTCAGGAACGCGGCGGCCCTGCCTTTCTCTGCCTGATTTATCTAAAATGCCGCAGGCAAAGCGCCGCGCAGTTTGCAGGTGCAGCGTGACAGTATTGTAAAAATGTGGTGCACTTCCCATGTCGAATAGACAAACCCACACCACAGAGGAGACTGCCCATGAGCTTGAGTTCGCATATCGAAGAGCTGAAGAAAAAACATCACGCACTCTCGGAACAAGTGGAACGGGCGCAGCGCGCGCCGGGCAGCAGCACCTTGGCAATCGCGGACCTCAAAAAGCAGAAACTGAAGATCAAGGAAGAGATCGAGCGCCTTTCGGTCAACGCCTGATCAGGCAACACTTTACGTCATGGGTCTTGTCCGCCAGAGCGCGGGCAAGACCTTTGTAATAGCCACCCGCCAGGCCGGGTATCAGTCCACCACCCGACAGGTGAGATTGATTCGCCCGCCCTCGCGCAAGAGACTGGAACTGCCCGGTCTGATCCGGTCCACGCCGTGATAGACTAGCCGCGCCGCCCCTCCCATCACCACCACGTCGCCCGAAGCGAGCCAGAGCGAGTCGGTCTTGCCGCCGCGTGTCGTATTGCCGATACGAAAGAGGGCATCATCGCCCAGAGAGACCGACAATACCGGCCAGTTGAAATCGGCCTCGTCACGGTCCTGATGCAGGCCCATGCGGGCATCGGCTGTGTAATAGTTGATCAGGCAACAATCGGGCATCCGCAGATCGCTGACCAAGGCGCGCCAGATTTCCAGAACGGCGCCAGGAATCGGAGGCCAATCCACGCCACTGGGATGCTTGCGCGCATAGCGATAGCCGCCCCGGTCGCTGATCCAGCCATAGCGCCCCGCCGAAGTCATGCGCACGCTCATCGCGCGGCCCGAGGCTGTCACGGGCCGAACGAGCGGCACCTGCGCCACCACATCGCGCAACGCCGCAACGACATCCGCCCGCGTATCCGGATCTAGCCATCCCTTGTAGATCGCGACATCCCGCAGGATCAGCGTGGGCTCTGGCATCGCATGCCTCCTTTTGCGCCGAACAATACCAATTCGGACCAAATTCGAGGAATTGCCCCGCAGCCACCGCTTGCAGGGGCACAATCCCCTGCCTATATACGCCCAGAAACACTGGTCATGCCATTGGCAGGCCGGTCATTCACCGGGGGCCGGATGCCGGAACGGGTCGGGCCTCTGTCATATCGCCTAAGTTAGAAGGGATCGAACAACATGGCCAAAGTTATTGGTATTGACCTCGGCACCACCAACAGCTGCGTCGCGATCATGGATGGCTCTCAGGCCCGCGTG
>JBLRXE010000256.1:0-4324 GCA_047920895.1 Roseovarius sp. | reverse complement strand
GGGGCCCGTGCCGCCAATGGTACCGGTGTGGGTTGCGGTGATCCCGCTGGCGCCGCCGCCGCCGCTCAGGTTGAGGGCAAACGGCACTTCGCCGCCCGAACCGTTCTGCAGCTTGAAGCCGTTGGCAGTGTCGAGAACGATGGTCGCAGTCCCGCTGTTGCAACGCGCCGTCAGCGAAGCGAGCAGCTGCGGGGTCGTCAGGCCGAGGTTCACCGTGCTGGTGGCCGTGGTGGTCGTGGTGGTCTGGGTGGTCGGATCAAAACCAATGTCGATCCCGGTCGAATTGTCACCAGCAGTCTGGCGCACGAAAGCACTGGCTTCGCAGATCGGAGCAACAGTGGCGGTGGCGATGACCGACACGTTGTTATCGGCCATCGCCGGAGTGCCCAACAGGGCGGTGGCTGCAGTGGCAGCCATCAGGAGCTTTTTCATAAGACAAAACCTCTTCGTTTACGCCCGGCACCATTGCCAAGCATATTGTGGTGACTATGGAAGACAGGACGACCCTGTCTGCGACACACGGATGGAGAGCTTTGGTCGAGCCCCCTCTGATTGGCATGTTAAGGAAGTATGGGCCGAATTGGCCGTGCTCCCTCGCCACAGTGGGTATGATAGCCACGTTAGCTAACCCGTCGCTTCACCAATCTTGGTGGGCCACGATCAACAACCATTTGTTCTATGGGAATGAGCCCAATCGCTAGCTTGAACGGGGCTTTCCTGCAGCGCCCTGTCCCGGATTGACACTTGTATCTCAGAAGCTGCGATCGGAATCGGCCCCGAATCGCCCAAGCGAAGCATACACACGAACACAAAACCTACCAAGATAGGTATGGCACTGATTAGAAAAGTTTTTACCATAGGTGTAATCCATGCTTGCGAGGCAGATCGGCGCAAGCAGACCCTGTTCATCGCAGAGAGAATGCGAAAAGAGGGAGAGGCTTTGGAACACCCTGATAATGGCGGCCTTGCAACGCCAACGCCGCTTGTCTTGCCCTTGATCATGGGAGAATGGCTGTCGGCATCACGCCACGCGCGGATCATCTGCGACGACCAGCAGCGGGTCTTGTGGGGCAACGCCAACCTCCGGCAGGTGCTCAAAAAGGACATCGGCCTCAAACTGGAGCGCGAGCAGCTCATCCTCATCGACAGGAAACCGCAGGCGGCGTTGGCCCATTTCATCCAGTCCCCGCAACTGGACCACACAGCCATCAGGCTGGGCACTAGCGAAGCGGTTGGCAATCACATCATGCAATGCCGGCGCTTGCGCGTAGAGCCGTATGGCGATGCCTTTGGCCTGCGCGTTTTATGCGACGACAGTAGCCATGAGGCTGACTTCATAGGTCTCGAAGAATATTTTGGACTTACGAGGCAAGAAGCCTACACATGTCGACAAATATTAAATGGGCGTACTGTTCAAGATATAGCCGATAAATCAGACAAAGCCGCTGACACAATAAGATTTCACATCAGAAATATATATCAAAAATTGAATGTTTCTTCCAGAGAGGCTTTATTTGCTAAATTGAGATTTTTCATTTTTGATTAAAATTTTCAGAATGAAAATCAATACGTCATAAATATTGCAATTTTTAATTATTTAGACAGGCGTTAAGATCAGGCGGCACGACATCGGCTTTTGGCCAAAAGCACCAGTTTCCACCGCTTTCCACCCAGGTGAGTTTTTTGGCGCGCCCGGCAGGACTCGAACCTGCTGCCTCAAGATTAGAAGTTGTGCCGTTTGGTTCCCATAGGTTTCACTTGATAGCAAAAACAGGGCTTTAGCGTTTCATGCGTGCCATAGGCTTGCATGTTACCTCATTCGCTGTTACCTATCGCGTTACCTATTGCCCTTAAGGTAACAGGCGAGCCGAGCGGGTGCGGACACACCCACCCGGCTCTATCGCAACCCCTGATTGAGAGGGACACGACATGAACGACCTTAGCACTGGCTTCATCGCACCCCAAAACTATTGCGCCGCCCACTTTGCCGATGCCCTTAGGCTTTACCGGCATTCGCGCCGCGAACTCGAAACCTACCCCTTGGCCGAAACGGATGAAGAGGAAGCCGAGGAAACCTTGCGCTGCGATGCCTTTTGCGCTGCCGAAGAACACCTTTTGAACACCGATGCGCCCGACCTTGCGGCTGTCATTGCAAAGCTGGAGGCGGCTGGCAGGGATGCGCAGCCAATCCAGCCGCAATACGTTGGCCCGATCATTAAAGACCTCATGCGGATTGCGGGCCTTGCCGAATCCCCCACCTTTGACCCGTTTCTGTGGATCAATCAATTTGAGCGCGCTGGTGGGCGCATCATGGCCGACCAATACCTTTGCGCGGCTGCGGGCAACCTATGGGCCGGGCGGATGCTGGCGCAACTTAAGCCCTATGAGCGCGCCGCTATCGAGGCGTATCAGCGCAGCAATCCGCAGGACGTTTGAGCCATGCTGACCGACACGAAGATCGCAGCAATCAAACCCCCGGCAAGTGGGCAAGTTGAACACCCCGATGCCAAGGTTACGGGGCTGCGGCTTCGTGTCGGTTCAGGCGGGCAAAAAACGTGGATACTGCGCAAGCGGGTTGGCGCGAAAGTCATTAACCGCAAGATTGGCACCTATCCCGCCACAAGCCTCTCTAGGGCGCGAGAAACGGCGCTAGGGATGATCGAGGCGCTAGAAGCGTCTGGCAGCACAGAGCCGCTTGATAGGACGTTCAGACAGGCCGCAGAGCGGTGGATAGAGGACAAGGCGCGCCCTGCCCTGATCGAACGGCAACTAGAGTTGCACGTTTACCCCGTATGGGCCGACCGCAAGCTGATCGACATAAAGCGCGCCGATGTGCGCGAACTGATCCGAGGGATTGAAGGCGAGGTTTTGCCTAACCGGGTGCTGGCGAGCCTGAAAAGCATTTTTGGCCATGCCGTAAAACAGGATTGGCTAGAGCATTCGCCCGCAACGCACGTGGACAAGCCCAAGGATGAAGCGGCACGCGAGCGGGTGCTATCAATGGATGAAATCGCCCGCGTCTGGAACGCTGCGGGCCTGCTAGGTTATCCAGCTGGGCCGTGGGCGCGGGTGCTAATCCTGACAGGCCAGCGCCGCAGCGAGGTTGCCCGGATGCGATGGGCCGATCTAGACCTAGAGGCTGGCACGTGGAGCCTTTTGGCAAGCCAAACAAAGGCCAAGCGGGTGCATCTGGTGCCACTATCCCCCCCTGCCCTTGCTATCATCAAAGAGTTGCCCAGAATTGGCGATTATGTGTTCGGCACTGGTGCCAATACCCCGATGCGCGGCTTTGCGCGTGAAAAGGCGCAAATAGACACTTGGCTTGCCAGTAAGGGCGAAGGGCTTGCCGAGCCGTGGCGCTTCCATGATCTGCGCCGATCTGCCGCAACACATATGGTGAGGCTGGGCATTCCCGAACTGGTTGTGTCCCGCGTCCTAAACCACGTGGTGCAAGGCGTTACCGGCAAGCATTACGCCCTGCACAGTTACGCGCCCGAAAAACGCCACGCTCTCCACACGTGGGCGGCTGAGATTGACCGCGCCGTTAATGGCGAGCGCGGCGGCAATGTGGTGCAAATCAATGGGTGAGCGCGACGGTATCCGCAAACTGGCAGACGTATTCCGCAAAATAGGGAAAGACCTTGAGCCGTTGTCGCATATCAAGATCGAATTCAAGCTCTCGCAATCCCAGTTGGATGAGCTTGAAGAGCAGATGAAGCGCATCCGGGCGATGCGGGAATTGCCCGAGGGCGACCCGAAGCGCGAAGCGTGGGAACCCCTGCTGGACATGACGCCGCGCCAGATCCAGCCATTCTGGCGCTACCTACCCGATCCGGGTGCTCGCAGAGGCAGGCCAAAAGGCAGGGGCAAGGTTGGGCCTGAGACGCTGGAAGAAATGGACCGGCGGGTTTCAAGTGGTGAACGACCGACAACCGCAGCCAAAGCGATAGTGGGCGACATGGCCGGGGCAAAGAATGTGGCAGACCACATTGTGAAGGTTTGGAAAGCAAAGCGCGGGATAAAATAGCCGCGAATTAGTAACGCCCCACAAGCTACCAATTATCCCATATCTAACGTGGCGTCCATTTGAACAGGAGCGCCGCAGATGCACCAATTCTTGACCCCCAAGGCCGTTTGCAACCGCGTTGCAATCAGCCGCGCAACGCTTGACCGCATGGTGGCGGCGGGCAATTTTCCCAAGCCAATCAAGCTGACCGAGCGCCGCCTCGCCTACAATCAGGCGGACGTTGACGCGTGGATGGTGGAACGGATGGAGCGCGCCTAAGCATGGATACGAAAAACCCCCTGCCAGCGGGCAAGCTGG